>DAIMZU010000510.1:0-3074 GCA_036733845.1 Ramlibacter sp. | reverse complement strand
CGATCAAGGCATCTCGATCAAGGCGTATCGATGTCGCCGCGCACCAGCAGCGAGAAGCTGTCGTTGGTGACCGTCTCCGGGCCCTGCTGGATGGTTCGCACGACCCAAATGGGGAAACCCGCACCGATGGTGTTGAAGCGCAGCACGTTGCCCGTGCTCCAGCCGATGCCCCAACCCAATGCAGGGATGGAGAAGTACGGCACACCGGTGGCGGGGTTGTTGGGCGCGCAATCGGACGATGTGTTGCCCACCGCAATCACACCCACGTTCTCGCCAATGAGCTCAAAGCTCGTGGACCCGGTGAAGCGCACGATCCAGCGCTCGGTCAAGGCGCCCCGGTTGGTCACGGTGATCGGGTACGCGGTGTTGTTGAAGGTGGCCGTGGCAGATGACCCCACCAAAGAATCCGTCCAGGCGCCACTCCAGGTGGACTGGTCGAACACCAGGCTGACCCGGGCAAACAGATCGCCCGCCACAAGTGCGCTGGAGACGAAGCTGCCCGATCTGGGATCCCCCAGGATGGCCAGCGGGTAGTCGTGGGTCAGCGCGCGCGTGAAACTGATCTCGCCACTGATCTGCACATCCCGCACCACTGCCATGTCCTCGATGCGGTGCTCGATGGTGATCGGCTGGCTGTAAGCTGTGACGCTGTTGAACGTCACGGTGCCGGCTTCCAGATCGGTGGTGTAGCCCGTGTGGATAACCTCACCGTTGTGCCCGACCACGCGCACCCGAGAAAGTCTCACCCGAGCGCAGTCGATGGTCTGCCCGTTGCTCACCGTGGCCGTGATGCGGCCGGTGTGTCCGACCACCGCGAACCCGCCGGGCCTGAAGATCGGCACCCGCCCGTCACTGGGCAGGCGCACCGGATCGATGCCCAGCAGATCGGCGTCCAAGGGCAAATAGCTGTAGGCCACTGCGCTGTAGCGCAGGCTCGACATCGCAATGGGCTCAGGCCGGAAGATCTTGCCATCAGACCCCACCCGATCTGCGGCGTACCACGGCTCGCCCTCGTTGCCCGCTGCGGTGACCAGCGTGCCGAAGCGCACACGCACCAGACCGGAGTCGTAATCGACGCTGCCACTCACCCCACTGGCTTCGATCGTCCCGTTGACGCCCGCCGTCACGGTTTGTGTACCGCCCACCGCTCGGACGTACTGGATAGAGAGTGAGCCCGGACGCAGCGGCGCCGCACCGGTGCGGAACACGAACTCGCTGGAAATGCCCTCGCCGACCGTGGTCACGCAACTGACTCGCTGGATCGCGTTGACCGTGCCAGTCGTCCAGGACGTCAGCGCCACCTCGCCAGAGAGGTAGTTGATGGACCCGCGCGTGATCCAACCGCTGGTGGTGAACTCGCGCAGCGTGCCTTGTCCGTTGTCTCCCCAGGGCTGTGCGCCCGGCGTCGTGAGCAACACCGTGCCAGTGACCACCTGTGCATTCACGCCAGGCACCAGCTTGAAACTGGGCGCAAACGTGAACGTTTCGGTCTGGCTGCTGGTCGCGCCAGGGCTGTTGTAACGCAGCTTCACCACCCCAGACTCATCGTTCGGGTAGAGCGAGGGCGCATCCACGTAGGCAATGCCCCCGTAATTCAGCCGCCAACGCCCGGTCCCAGCGATGGGCGCTCCCGTGTAAATGGGCTGCGGAATGCGGATCGAGACGTCCGGGTTGAACACCACCGCACCAGTGGCGTAGTTGACCGTTCCGATGTTCGCCCCATTGAGGACGACCTTGCCCAGCCCATCGTCCCGAGCGATCTGGATGGGGTCGCGCCAGATGGACAGGTTGATGCCCATCTCCATCAACTGCGCCCGGGTGTAGGTGGCCAACACAGCCTCGTCGGTGAAGGTGTTCCATTCGACCTCCAGCGATCCCGGCACGATTGCCTCCAGCGTGGCCGTCACCGGCAAGGTCCCCACCCCATTGCGGGAAGGATGCGAGAACACGTCCTCCTGTTTGGGGCCGGCCACGTAGTTCACCGTGAGTTCGGTGCCGCCCGCCGGCAGCACGTTGGGGGCAAAGTCGACTCGACCTTGTGCAACGCTCAAAGACCCGGTGGCCGGACCGCTGAGCAGGCCCGATGCAAGTGCCGTTGCGGTATTCGTCCCGTTGTGTTCCCAAGCGACTGTCAGCGAGCCAGGCTGCACTGCCGTCCCAGCCGGGGGTGTGAGGGTCAGGAGCTGAGATGCCTTCAGGCCAAGGGGTGGCTGCTGCGTCTCCTGGGTAGGCACGTTCCAAGTCAGCACCAAGGCGCTTCCCACGTCGGGCAGTGCACCCAGGGTCACCACAAAAGCGCCGGTATTCTTGTTGAAAGTGCCAGCGCCATAACTCGCATCCAGTCCTCGGAGCGAGCCGTTGCCGACCTCGGACAGCACGTACCAACGGCCCTGAGCCATGTAACTGATCGACAGCGTGCCGGGTTGCGGCACAGGGGTGACGGTACCCACATAGGACTGGCTGCGCGACTCGGGCGTCACCGGGATCTCCGAGCTTTGCGGTGCACGCAGAATTTGCGCAGCGGGCGTGTAAGTGACCGCCTTGGCGCTGGGCATCGAGCCGGCGTTGAGGGTCAGGATGCCGTTGGCGTAATCGATCGTCCCCAGCACGCCACTGGCTGTCTTGAGCAGGCCTGCGTCATCAAAAATCGTCACGCCATCCGTCACCATCGAGAGCGACCCTGGCAGACATCCTCCGGGCAGGTTGAAGTTGGTGGTGGCGGTCCAGGGATGGCTGGCCGTGTAGCTGACCGGCACAGCACCGGGCACTGGGAGCCCTGCGGCCGCATAAGGAGGAACGAACGAAATCGGTGTTTCGGCTTGGGCGCTGGGAACCAGCTGCGTGTAGATCGACGCACCCTTGATCGTGAAGTCCCCCACCGACGCGGCCTGGGTCAGCGGAACGACACCGACGTAGGTCCCCGCATCGGCCACCACCGTGTCACGCACCCGCGTGGCGTTGCCCACCCGCGTGAAGGCGCGGGCGGCGGGTGAGCCGGTGAAGTCGTGGCGCAGCGCGTCACTGAGCTCCACCGTCACGACGTGGGCTTTGTAGTCCTGGTCGTTGTTGTAGGT
>DAIMZU010000509.1:0-3075 GCA_036733845.1 Ramlibacter sp. | reverse complement strand
CGCCCTTTGCGTTCCGTCTTTCATGCCCCCGATCAGACCTCCAGCCACTCCTTGCGTGTGTAGGCGTCGGCCTTGAGGCTTTCGGGGGTGCCCTGGAAGACGATGCTGCCGTGGCCCATCACCAGGGCCCGGTCGGAGATGCGCATGGCGATGGTGAGCTTCTGCTCGATCAGCAGCACCGAGATGCCGCGGCGCTTGAGTTCCTGGAGGTAGTCGGCGACCAGCTCGACGATCTTGGGGGCCAGGCCCTCGGTCGGCTCGTCGATGATGATCAGGTCCGGGTCGCCCATGAGCGTGCGGCAGAGCGTGAGCATCTGCTGCTCGCCGCCCGAGAGGACGCCGGCCTCCGTGTGCTGCCGCTCCTTCAGGCGCGGGAACATGCGGTACATGTCGTCGAAGGTCCAGCGGCCCTTCGCGCCGGGCTTTTTCTCGCCCAGCATGAGGTTCTGGTGCACCGTGAGCTTGGGAAAGATGTCGCGGTTCTCGGGCACGTAGCCCAGGCCCATGTGGGCGATC
The DNA here is from genome assembly GCA_036733845.1 of Ramlibacter sp. GTDB lineage: Bacteria > Pseudomonadota > Gammaproteobacteria > Burkholderiales > Burkholderiaceae_C > Ramlibacter. The sequence goes on along the minus strand of DAIMZU010000509.1, from coordinate 2,559 downwards.
TCGTAGGGCTTGCGGCCGACCAGGGGGCGGCCCTTGAACTCGACGTGCCCGGTGCAGTCGACCATGCCCATGATGGCTTTGGCCGTGGTCGAGCGTCCCGAGCCGTTGCGGCCCAGCAGCGCAACGATTTCGCCGGGCTCGACCTCGAAGCGCACGCCATGCAGCACATGGCTCTTGCCGTAGAAGGCATGCAGGTTGTCCACGCGCAGCATGTCAGTGCCCCCCTGCCTGGGCTTCGGCGATGACCGAGCCCAGGTAAGCTTCCTGCACGCGGACATTCGCGCGCACGGCCTCGGGCGTGTCGAAGGCGATGACTTCGCCATAGACGACGACGGCGATCTTGTCGGCCAGGCCGAAGACCACGCCCATGTCGTGCTCGACCGTCAGGAGGGTCTTGCCCTCCGTGACCTCACGAATCAGCTCGATGAAGCGGCGTGTCTCGCTCCTGCTCATGCCGGCGGTCGGCTCGTCCAGCAGGATCACCTGGGCGCCACCGGCGATCGTGATGCCGATCTCCAGGGCACGCTGCTCGGCGTAGGTGAGGTTCATGGCCAGCACGTCGCGCTTGCGGTCCAGCCGGATCATCTCCATGAGCTGATCGGCCCGCTCGTTGGCGTCGTCGAGGTCAGCCAGGAATTTCAGGAAGGTGTACCGGTAGCCGAGGCTCCATAGCACCCCGCAACGCAGGTTCTCGAAAACGCTGAGCTTGGGGAAGATGTTCGTGATCTGGAAGCTGCGCGACAGCCCCATCCGGTTGATCTCGTAGGGGCGCTTGCCGGCGATGGGCTTGCCATGCAGCAGGATGTCGCCGCTAGAGGGCGCGAAGCGGCCGCTGATGAGGTTGAAGAGCGTGGACTTGCCGGCGCCGTTCGGCCCGATGACCGCGATGCGCTGGCCGGCGTTCACCTGCAGGTTGACGCCGCGGATGATCTCGGTGCGGCCGAAACGCTTCCAGACGTCCTTCAGTTCGAGGGCGGGGGTCATGTGACGAGTTGCTCCCTGCGCTTGATCTCTTTTTCGATGAATTCCTGGATCTCGCCCCACTGCCGAACGTACTGCCGTCGCGTGACTTCGAACAGGCCGAGCCCCGTGAGCAGCACGAAGGCCGAGCCCACCCAGCTGTTGACGCCGTGCGAGTCGAGCATCATTCCCAGGAAACGGAAGCTGCTGCCCTGCCCCACGTCGAGTTGCAGGTGGTAGACCATCTCCACCATGGCGGCCGCCCCGAGCAGCACGATCAGCGCGCTGACGGCGAGCGCCAGGTAGCTGACCCACAGGTCCTTCAGCCGCCCGAAGGCCGCCACCCGCAGGTTCATCATGATCAGGCTCGCGATGCCACCGGGGGCGTACATCACCATGAAGAGGAAGATCAGGCCCAGGTACAGCAGCCAGGCCCGGGTGAACTCGCTGAACAGCACGAAGGCCAGCACCAGCAGGATGGCGCCGATGATCGGTCCGAAGAAGAAGGTGGCCCCGCCGAGGAAGGTGAACAGGAGGTAGGCGCCCGAGCGGCCCGCCCCGACCACTTCAGCGGTCACGATCTCGAAGGCCGGTACGGCGAGCCCCCCTGCAATGCCGGCGAAGAACCCCGCGATGATGAAGGTGGTGTAGCGCACCCGGTGCGTGTTGTAGCCGACGAACTCGACCCGCTCGGGGTTGTCGCGCACCGCGTTGAGCATGCGACCGAGCGGGGTACGGGTGAAGGCGAACATGGCCGCCACGCAGAAGAAGGTGTAGACGGCGATCAGGTAGTACACCTGGATCGGAGGGCCGAAAGTGATGCCCAGGAAGGGCTGGCCGACCACGCGGTTGGTGGACACGCCCCCCTCGCCGCCGAAGAACTCCGGCACCATCAAGGACATCGCGAAGACGAGTTCGCCGATGCCCAGGGTGATCATCGCGAAGGTCGTGTGCGAGCGCCGCGTCGTGATCCAGCCCAGGAGCGCCGCGAAGAACATGCCGCCAAGCCCGCCGACCAGCGGCACCAGCGACAGCGGCAGCCCCTCGCCGCCCCAGCGGTTGAGGGCGTGCACGGCGACGAAGGAGCCAAGCCCGGTGTAGACCGCGTGGCCGAAGCTGAGCATGCCGCCCTGCCCGAGCAGCATGTTGTAGGACAGGCAGGCGATGATCGCGATCCCGATCTGGGACAGGATGGTCAGGCCCAGCCCGCTGGTCCAGATCAGCGGCGAGACCGCCAGCACGATCGCGAACAAGCCCCAGACGATCCACCGGCCCACGTTGTAGGGACGGAATTCGTAGACGTCCTTGCGTGCCATGGTGTCAGTGCTCCCGCGTTCCGAGCAGCCCCTGGGGCCGGAACACCAGCACCAGGACCAGCAGGAGGTACGGCAGGATCGGCGCCACCTGCGAGACCGTCAGGGTGAAGAGCGTGTTGTCCAGCAGGGTTGAATCCGCCGGAACGCCCAGGCTGCGCATCAGGCCACCCAGCGATGAATTGAGTGCGACCGCGAAGGTCTGCACCACCCCGATCAGCAGCGACGCGAGGAACGCGCCGCCCAGCGACCCCATGCCGCCGACCACGACCACCACGAAGATGAT
>DAIMZU010000508.1:0-3077 GCA_036733845.1 Ramlibacter sp. | reverse complement strand
AGTTGGCGTAGAAGACGATGCCGCCCGCATCGGTGTCTTCCCAATAGACCCGCACCGGGAACTGGAAACTCATGCGCCGGTGACCCCCAGGGCCTGCAGCCGGTCGGCCGCCTCGACCAGCGTGTCCATGCCGCTGGCGGTGGAAAAACGGATGAAGCGCGCAGTATCTGCATCGCCGAAATCGCGGCCGGGGGTGGTGGCCACGTGGGCACGCCGCATGAGCTCGAAGGACAGCTCCCAGCTGCCGGGCACCCCCAGCGCCTCGCACCAGCGGGAGCAATCGGCCCAGGCGTAGAACGCCCCGTCGGGCATGACCGGCACCGCAAGCCCCAGCGACTCCAGCCGTGGGATGAAGTAGTCACGCCGGGCCCGGAACTCGGCGCGCCGCCGCTCGTATTCGGCGATGCTTTCCGGCTCGAAGCAGGCCAGGGCCGCATGCTGCGCCACGGTGCTCGCGCAGATGAAGAGGTTCTGGGCCAGGCGCTCGATCGCGGGCACCAGGGCATCGGGCACCACCATCCAGCCCAGGCGCCAGCCGGTCATGCAGAAATATTTCGAGAAGCTGTTGATGCTGATCAGGTCGTCGCCGAGTTCCAGGCCGGTGCGCCCGTAGGCAGGGTCATGAGACAGGCCAAGATAGATTTCGTCGAGCAGCGTGAAGCCCCCGCGCCCGCGCACGATCGCGTGGATCCGGGCGAGCTCGTCCGGGGCGATGGAGGTGCCGGTCGGGTTGGACGGCGAAGCCAGCAGCACGCCGCGCGTGCGCTCGCCCCAGTGGGCCTCGACCTGCGCCGCGCTGAGCTGGAATCGGTCGGCGGCGCCGGCCGGCAGCATCACCGGCCGTCCCTCGGCCGCCGTCACGAAATGGCGGTTGCAGGGATAGCTGGGGTCGGGCATCAGGATCTCGTCGCCGGGGTCGACCAGGGCCAGGCAGGCAAGCTGCAGCGCGGCCGAAGCACCCGCAGTCACCACGACGCGGCGCGCCGGCACCTGCACCCCGAAGCGCTGCGCATACCAGGCGGAAATGCGCTCGCGCAGCGCCGGCAGGCCCAGCGCGTCGGTGTACTGGGTGCGACCCGCACGCAGGGCTCGCTCGGCGGCCTCCTGCACGAGCGGCGGCGCGGTGAAGTCGGGCTCGCCGATGTTCAGGAAGACCATCGGGCGGTCACCTCCCCGGCTTTCCTGGGCGATGCGCGCGGCCGCCTTGGCGATCTCCAGCACATAAAAAGGCGCGATGCGCTCCGCGCGGCGGCTGATGCGCATGGCCACGTTCAGCGCAGGCGGCCGGCGGCGCGGTCGGCCTCGACCTCGGTGCTGCGCAGGCTCGGTGCGAGGCCATTGAGCACCGCGTTGACATACTTGTGCCCGTCGGTGCCGCCGAACTCCTTGGCCAGCTCGACGCACTCGTTGATGATGACCCGCCAGGGCACGTCGGGCGCATGGCGGAATTCCCAGGCGCCGATCCACATGACCGCCCGCTCGATGGGCGAGATTTCCGCGAGCGGCCGGTCGAGCAGCGGTGTGACCAGCGCATCGAGTTCACCAGCCTCCCCGATTGCGCCGTGCAGCAGTGCGTCGTAGTGGACCGAGTCGGCCTTGTGGAACCCCGAGAGGTCGCGCGTGAACCGGTCGATGGCTGCGGCCTCGTTGCGGCCCACGAGGTGCTGGTAGAGCCCTTGCAGCGCGAACTCCCGGGCGCGGGTGCGGGCGGACTTGGCCGAGGCCTTGCGCGGTGCGTCGCTCATCGCAGCGTTTCGACCAGGCGGGCCATCTCGACCACCACGCGCGCGGCGTCCACGCCCTTGTCGGTCTGGCGTGCCAGGGCCTGGCCCAGGGTGTCGGTGGTGAGCACCACGTTGGCGATCGGTACGCCGAAGTCGAGGCCCACCCGGTTGATGCCCGCTGCGGACTCGTTGGCGACCAGTTCGAAGTGGTAGGTCTCGCCACGGATCACGCAGCCGAGCGCGACCAGCGCATCGAGGCCGCCCCGGCGCGCCAGGGCCTGCAGGGCCAGCGGGATCTCGAGTGCGCCGGGCACGTGGACATGGGTGATGTCGGCCGGACGGACGCCCAGGGCCTCGAGCTCGCCCAGGCAGGCTTCGGCGAGCGTGTTGGTGATGCTTTCGTTGAAGCGGGCCTGGACGATGCCGATGCGAAGGCCGCGGCCGTCCAGGTTGTCGGCCTTGCCTTTGTCAGCGCCAAACATGTGGTGTGTTTCCTTGGTTTTCTGGAGCTTGCCTCGCCGCCCTCAGGACGGTGCGAGGTAGCCTGTGATCTCGAGGCCGTAGCCGGCCATGCTGGGAAGCCGGCGGGGGCGGCCCATCAGCTGCATGCGCAATGCGCCGCACTCGCGCAGGATCTGCGCGCCCACGCCATAGGTGCGCAGGTCCATGCGGCCGCGTTCGGGGGCCTGCGCCGACCGCGCGGTCCCTTCGAACTGCGCCATCAGGGCGTCTGCGGATTCTCCGGCATTGAGCAGCACGACCACGCCTCGGCCCTCGCGCGCGACGTGCGCCAGGCTGGCGTCGAGCGGCCAGGAGTGCATGGAGCGGCCGGTTTCGAGGGTGTCGAGCACGGACAGCGGCTCGTGCACGCGCACCGGAACGATCTCGTCCGGGCGCCACTCGCCCATGACCAGTGCCAGGTGCAGGCCGCCGCTGGGCTTGTCGCGCCAGGCGTGCGCGGTGAAGCGGCCATAGGCGGTGGGCAGCGGCCGGGTGCCGACTTTCTCGACCAGGCTCTCGTTGCGGCTGCGGTATTCGATCAGGTCGGCGATGGTGCCGATCTTCAGGCCGTGTTCGGCGGCGAACAGCTGCAGGTCCGGCAGTCGGGCCATGGTGCCGTCGTCGTTCATGATCTCGCAGATCACAGAGGCCGGCGACAGCCCGGCCAGGCTGGCGAGGTCGCAGCCGGCTTCGGTGTGTCCGGCCCGCATCAGGACGCCGCCATCGACCGCCTGGAGCGGAAAGATGTGACCGGGCTGGACCAGGTCTTCGGCGCGCGCGCGCGGGTGCACCGCCGCCTGCACCGTGCGCGCCCGGTCGGCGGCGCTGATGCCGGTGGTCACGCCTTCGGCC
>DAIMZU010000507.1:0-3087 GCA_036733845.1 Ramlibacter sp. | reverse complement strand
CCCGGGCGCCCGAAAGCCGTCGATCATCATGGCGATCAGGCCCTCGAGCTGGCGTTCTGCGTCGGCCAGCTCTCGACGCCGCGCTGTCACCGTGCCGCCCCGCTCGGCCGACAGGCGGTCAAGGCCTCACCAGCACCACGCCTTCGGGGGCGAGGCGCAGCGCCACCGGCTGTCCGGCAGCAAGTCGCGAAAGGCGGTCAGGGGAGATGGCAAACAATTCGCCCACCGCGGTGGTGAACAGGTACTCGCTGTGCGCCCCCATATAAGTCGCGCGCGCGACCGTGGCAGCCAGCCCTTCACCTGGCGGCCCCACGCGAATGGCCTCGGGCCGGATGACCAGGTCGACCGGGCCGGGTGGCAGGCCGCGCGGCGGCAGGTCCATGCGCAGCCCATCCAGCACGACCCGCGCCACGCCGCCTTCCACCCGCTCGATCTCGGCGCGAACGTGATTGGCCTCGCCCATGAAGGTGGCCACGAAGATGGAGTTGGGCTGGGTGTAAAGCTCCTCAGGCGTGCCGGTTTGCGCGATCTCGGCATTACGCATCACCACGATCTTGTCGGAAACGGCCAGGGCCTCGGACTGGTCATGGGTCACGTAGACGACGGTCAGCCCCAGGCGCTGCTGCAGCGAGCGGATCTCTTCACGCATGGTGCGGCGCAGGCGGGTGTCCAGGTTGGACAGCGGCTCGTCGAACAGCAGCACCTCGGGCTCCAGCACCAGGGCGCGAGCCACGGCCACGCGCTGCTGCTGCCCGCCGGACATTTCGGACGGCAGGCGCGAACCGAAGCCCTTCAGCCCCACCGTCTCCAGCGTGGCCTCGGCGCGTGCATGGGCCTCGCGCTTGCGCATGCCTGACGAGATCAGGCCATAGGCGACATTGTCCAGCACCGACATGTGCGGGAACAGCGCATAGGACTGGAACACCATGGAGACGTTGCGCGCTCCGGCGGGCAGCAGCGTCACGTCGCGATCGCCGATGTGGAGGCGCCCCTCGCTCGCCTGCTCCAGCCCCGCGATCATCCGCAGCAGCGTGGTCTTGCCGCAGCCCGAGGGGCCCAGCAGCGTGACCAGCGTGCCGCCCTCGATCACGAGATCCACGGGCTTTACCGCCCGCACCTCGCCATAGCGCTTGCCGATGCCGGACAGCCGCACCGTGGCGGAACGGCCCTTGGGAAGTGTGATCACGCGGGGGCTCCGACAGGCGCGGCGGCGCGGCGACCCAGCTTGCGCCGCCCCACCACCAGGTTGATGAGGCCGATGGTCGCCACCATCAGCACGATCAGCACCGCGCAATAGGCGATGGCCAGGCCGTAATCGCCATTGATGACGCGGTTGATGATGAAGACGGTGGCCATCTCATATTCGGCCGAGACGAGGAAGATCACGGCCGAGACGGTCGTCATCGCGCGCACGAAGGAATAGACCAGCGCGGTCACGATGGCGGGCTTGAGCAGCGGCAGCACCACCGTCCGCAGCGCGCGGAAGGTCGAGGCGCGCAGCGTGATGGCCGCCTCGTCCAGTGACTTGTCGAGCTGGCTCATCGCCGCGACACCCGACCGCACGCCCACGGGCAGGTTCCGGAACACGAAGCAGGCGATGAGGATGATGGCCGTGCCCGTGATCTCGAGCGGCGGCACGTTGTAGGTCAGGATATAGGCCACGCCGATCACGGTGCCCGGCACCGCGAAGGTCAGCATCAGCGAGAATTCCAACGTGGTGCGCCCGGTGAAGCGCTGCCGCGTCAGCACCCAGGCCGCGAGCAGGCCGATGGCCGCCGTGATGGGGGCGGCGATGGCGGCGAGCTGGATGGTGGTCAGCAGGGAGTTCCACGCGCCGCCCGTGAACATCATGCGCCCATCGGCGGCCCACTCGATGGCGAAGGCGCGCGCGAAATGGCTCAGTGTCGGCGTCCAGTCGCGCCCCCAGACCCGCACGAAGGCGCCGGCCAGCGCCATGGTGTAGACCACGACGGTCAGGATGGCCCAAGGGATGGCGATGGCGAAGGCCACCAGCCGCACCGGCCGTGGCAGCTTCGTGGGCAGACCCACATCGCCCTTCCCCGTGACCGAGACATAGGAGCGCCGGCCCACCACCGCGCGCTGCAGCAGGAAGGCGCCCAGCCCCAGCAGCAGCATGATGGCGGCCAGCACGGCGGCGCGGCCGAAATCCTGCTGCGCGCCGACCACGGCGAAGAAGATCTCGGTGGAGAGCACGCCGAAGGAACCGCCCAGCACGATCGGGTTGCCGAAGTCGGCGAGCGATTCCACGAAGACCACCAGCCAGGCGTTGGCGAGCCCCGGCACCATCAGCGGCAGGGTCACGCTCTGGAAGGTCCGCATCTCGCTGGCCCGCAGCGTCTGGGACGCCTCCTCCATGCTGGGCGAAATGCCCTCCACCACGCCGATCAGCACGAGGAAGGCGGTCGGCGTGAAGGAGAAGACCTGCGCGAGGAAGACGCCGTTGTACCCATAGATCCAGCGGCCGAGTTCCCAACCGAACACGGCCTCCACCATCTGGTTCACCACGCCCGAGCGCCCGAAGATGAGGATGAGCCCGAGCCCGATGACGAAGGGCGGCGTGATGATGGGCAGCACCGTCAGCAGCCGCATGGCACGCCGCCCGGGGAAGCGCGCACGTGTCACGATCAGCGCGAAGCACAGGCCGAGCAACGTGGCCGCAGACGCCGTGCTGGTGGCCAGGAGCAGCGTGTTCCAGAACACCCCGCAATTCACTGAGCTGGTGACGCAGCCCAGCCCCCAGATCTTCTGGTCGAGCAGCCGCGTGCCCAACGCCGCCATGGCGTCCAGCTCGCCCTGGGGCGTGAAGATCTGCCCCAGCACGTTCAGCACGGGCCAGGCGGTGAAGAGCACGATGGACGCGAACAGCACCCCCACCGCGCCGGAGACGAAGCGGTCCCCCTTGAACAGCCCGCGCAGCGCGAGCCCGTCGGTCACCAGGATCAGGCAGCCGAGGAAGGCGAGGCTGCCGCCCAGGCCGATGCCGAATTGCCTGTCGTCCAGCGGCCCGAAGGCCGCCTCCATCCAGGCGAAGTTCCAGCCGCCGATGCCGATGGCCAAGCCCTGCGC
>DAIMZU010000506.1:0-3097 GCA_036733845.1 Ramlibacter sp. | reverse complement strand
CGTACTCGGCCAGGAAGAACATGGCGAAGCTCATGCCCGAGTACTCGATCATGTGGCCGGCGACGATCTCGGATTCGCCTTCGACCACGTCGAACGGGTGGCGGTTGGTCTCGGCCAGGCCCGAGATGAAGAAGACCACGAAGATCGGCAGCAGCGGCAGCCAGTTCCAGGACAGGAAGTTCAGGCCCATGCCCGCGAAGTAGCCGGTGTCCTGGCGCAGCACGATCTGGGTCATGTTGAGCGTGCCAGATACCATCAGCACCACCACCATGCAGAAGCCCATGGCGATCTCGTAGCTGACCATCTGGGCGGATGCGCGCATCGCCCCCAGGAACGCGTACTTCGAGTTGGAGGCCCAGCCGGCGATGATCACGCCATAAACCTCCATCGACGTGATGGCCAGCAGCAGCAGCAGGCCGGCGTTGATGTTGGCCAGCACGGCGTCGGGGCCGAACGGAATCACGGCCCAGGCGGCCAGCGCCGGCATGATGGTCATGATCGGCCCCAGGAAGAAGAGCCCCCGGTTGGCCGCGGTCGGGCGGATGATCTCCTTGGTCAGCAGCTTGACCGCATCGGCGATGGGCTGCAGCAGCCCCAGCGGGCCGATGCGGTTGGGCCCCACGCGGATCTGGGTGAATCCGATGGCCTTGCGCTCCCAGAGGGTCAGGTAGGCCACGGCGCCCATCAGGGGCAGCACGACCGCGATGATCTTGATCAGCGTCCATACCACCGGCCAGCCCATGCTGGACCACCAGGGCGCGGCGATCAGGCCGTTGCCGAATCCGTAGAACGCGTCGATCATGCCGGGACTCCTTCGGCGGCAGCAGTGGGCGCCGGCGCATCGGCGCGGGCCAGCCGGGCGTCGGCCGTGAGCTGCAGCGAAGGCGCGCGGCGCACGATGCCGTCGAGCTGGTAGATGGCGGCGACGGCCGGCCGGTGGCCCGCCACCTCGGACAGGTCGATCGACGCGCTGGTGGCGTTGGACAGGCGGTCACCCTGCACCAGGGCCTGCGCCACGTCCTGCGGACCGCGCGCACCTTCGAGCACCTCCTGGGCGGTGTCGAAGTCGAAACCGGACAGCCCGAGCATGTTGCCCAGCACCCGCAGCACCTTCCAGCCGGGACGCGTCTCGCCCATCGGCTTGACCACCGCGTGGAAGCTCTGCACGCGACCTTCGGCGTTGACGAAGGTCCCGGGCGTCTCGGACCAGGGCGAGATCGGCAGGATCACGTCGCTGATGTCGAGGTTGGCCTTGAAGGGGCTCAGTGTGACGACCATGTCGGCCTGGCCGATCGCGGCAGCCGCGGCCGGTCCGCCGACGGCGTCGAAAGCCGGCTCGGTGTTGAGCAGGATCGCAGCCTTGAGCCCGCCGGAGAGCATCTGGCCGGCGTTCAGGCCACCCGCACGCGGCACGGCCCCCGCAAGCTGCGCGCCGACGGTGTTGGCCGCCTCGGTCAGGTAGCCCACGCGGGCACCGGTGCGCTCGCCGATCCACTGCGCCAGCGCCAGCAGCGACGACGCCTGCGCGTGGTGCGCGGCGGCGTTGCCGAGCAGGATGGCCTTGCGCTCGCCGGACAGCAGCGATCGCGCGATGGCCCGTGCGGCATCGTCGGCCTCGGCCTGCGCCGGGGCGGCGCTGCCGGTCTCGGCGGCGATGGCGCTGGCGATGCCTGCCAGGGCGCGCGTCCAGCGGCCGGCCGGAACGACGGCGCGGGCGGCGAGCGACATGGCCCAGTCGTCCGCGCTGTCGTGCAGCACGCTGACCTGCGCCCCCTTGCGGGTGGCGGCGCGCACACGCAGGGAGAACAGCGGGTGGTCCTTGCGAAGGTTGGAGCCGATCACCAGTGCCCGATCGAGCCGGGAGAGTTCGGCAATGGGCATGCCGAGCCAGCGCACACCCTCGGGCGCGGCAAACTCGGCGTGGCGCAGGCGGTGGTCGATGTTCTCGCTGCCGAGACCGCGCACCAGCGCGCCGGCCAGGAACAACTCCTCGACGGTGCTGTGCGGGCTGGCCAGCAGTCCGATGGCGCGGGCGCCATGATCTGCCTTGACCTGCTTGAGACCGTTGGCCACGTACTCGAGCGCGGTCTGCCAGTCGACCGTCTTCCACTCGCCGCCCTGCTTGAGCATGGGGGCGGTGAGCCGGTCGCCGCCGTTGAGGGCTTCATACGAGAAGCGGTCGCGGTCGGCCAGCCAGCACTCGTTGACTTCGTCGTTCTCGAGCGGCAGCACGCGCATGACGCGGTTGTTCTTGACCTGCACAATCAGGTTGGCACCGGTGGAGTCGTGCGGGCTGACGCTGCGGCGGCGCGAAAGCTCCCAGTTGCGGGCGCTGTAGCGGAAGGGCTTGCTGGTCAGTGCGCCGACCGGGCACAGGTCGATCATGTTGCCCGACACTTCGGAGTCGACCGTGTCGCCGAGCACGGTGGTGATCTCGGAGTGCTCGCCGCGGTGGATCATGCCGAGTTCCATCACGCCGGCGACTTCCTGGCCGAAGCGCACGCAGCGGGTGCAATGGATGCAGCGCGACATCTCCTCCATCGAGATGAGCGGGCCGACGTCCTTGTGCAGCACGACCCGCTTTTCCTCTTCGTAGCGCGAGGACGATCCGCCGTAGCCCACGGCCAGGTCCTGTAGCTGGCACTCGCCGCCCTGGTCGCAGATGGGGCAATCGAGCGGGTGGTTGATGAGGAGGAACTCCATCACCGACTGCTGCGCCTTGATGGCTTTCTCGCTGCGCGTGCGCACGATCATGCCGTTGGTCACCGGCGTGGCGCAGGCAGGCATGGGCTTGGGCGCCTTCTCGACGTCGACCAGGCACATGCGGCAGTTGGCCGCGATGGACAGCTTCTTGTGGTAGCAGAAATGCGGAATGTAGGTGCCCGCCTTCTCGGCCGCATGCATCACCATGCTGCCTTCGGCGATTTCGACCTTCTTGCCGTCGAGTTCGATTTCAATCATGGCGGGAAAGGGCCGGAGTGTTGGCAGGATCGGGCCGCGCAATCCGCGCCTCGAACTCGTGCCGGAAGTGCTTGATCATGGCGCGCACAGGCATGGCCGCGGCGTCGCCGAGGGCGCAGATGGTGCGGCCCTGGAT
>DAIMZU010000505.1:0-3105 GCA_036733845.1 Ramlibacter sp. | reverse complement strand
GTGCCAGAGAGCGATGCCGCGCATGGCCAGGTCGTCGGCACCGACCTGGTCTGGCGAAAGTGTCGCGCGGCGTGCGGCGCCCGCCCGGAACACCTCGGGCAACAGCGCGCGTTCGATCCGCACCGCGAGTTCGCCGAGCGCATCGGGCAGCGCCGCCCGCGATGTCACAAAGGCGTCCCCCCAGCGCTGTTGGCCAGTCTCACCGTCGATGAGCGCGAAGTTGAGGCGGATCACGTCCCGCTCGCGGCGCAGCGAGCCGTGCACCACGTGGCGCACTCCCAACTCGCGAGCCACGCGGCGCGGATCGGAGGTCTGTCCCTTGAACTTGGCCATCGTGTCGCGGGCGATCAGCCAGGTGTCCGGGGATCGGCCCAGCTCGGCGATCAGGTCACCGTGCAGGGCATCGGCCATCCAGTCGATGTCGCGGGTCACACCATCCGTCGTGAGTGGCAGCACCGCGATCGACAGCGGCGGTGCGCGTTCGGACCACTGGGGGTGGATGGCGCTCACAGGTGTCAACCAGGCTTCGCGCGCAGCGCCGTTCCACATCCAGGCGATCGAGCTCGCAACGATGACAAGGCAGAGCACGCCGAGCGCGCCAGGCCACCGCCGGTGGTTCGCCAGCTCAGCAGCCGCAGCGCCCGGCGGCCGATCGCGGCCATCTGCCGGTGGAGAGCCTGCACGGGTCAACGCCTCGGTCTCGGCGGGCACCAGCATGTAGCCGCGCCGAGCCACATTGCGCACGGTCCGGTGTTCCTGGTCGCCCAGCGCGCGGCGAATCTCGGCAATCGCTTGGTTGAGGGAGCCGTCGCCGACCACCACATCCGGCCAGATGCGCCGCATGAGTTCGTCCCGGCTCACCACCTGCCCGGCCCGGCTGCCGAGCACCAGCAGGACATCGAGTGCCTGCCGCCGCAATCCAGCCAGGCGACCGTCCGACGTCAGCAACTCTCCGGCTCCAGGTCGAGCACGAATCCCCGCAGCGGAAGCCGCGGCGCCGCCTCGAGGTGCTCATCTGCCCGGTCGTTCATGGCGGAATTGATGAATCCTTGACAAAAGTTTGCGCCCTTTTTGAGGACTTGCAAGGGGTCTGTGCCTAAGTTCCCATAGGCGCGCCACGGGGCGAGCGTGAAAGGAAGACACCATGCATATGTTGAGGCATCCCTTATGGGCGGCTACTGCAGCCGCAACCCTGCTGCTGCTGTCGGCCTGTGACAAGCTGCAGAGCACCGAACCGCCGCCGAGCTTCCAGAGCCCCACCGTCGGAGTAGCGCAGGAGATCGGTGGGGCCGCGCCCAGCGAGCCAGCGGCACCACCGCGTGGCGCGGCTTCCGGGAAGTAGGAGCCATGTAGAAGCACTCCCGTGCAGCGGAGGCGGAGCCGGCAGCGGAGTAGCGGTAGAGCAGATCGCTTCTGCTAGCCCTTCGCTCCGCGCGGGCCCGCCACAGTAGCGGCTGCGCGCAACTTATCCTTTTTGCTCGGCCGCTTCCCTTTGATGCCGCCGGTGCCGGCCGCAGTCCCGGGTCCGGGTTGCGCCATGTCCTGCGGCTCGAAGCCAGCGACCCGCTCACGCGGCAACAGGAGCTTCACCCGCTTTTCGATCAGCCGAAAATGCGCTTCCGTCCCAGCAGTCGTGAAGCTCACGGCGAGCCCGTCGGCGCCCGCGCGCCCGGTGCGACCGATGCGGTGGACGTAGTCGTCTGCGGAGCGCGGCAGGTCGTAGTTGACCACCACCTGCAGGCCGGGAATGTCGATGCCGCGGGCCGCCAGGTCGGTTGTCACCAGGACATCCAAGCGGCTGTCCTTCAACTGCGCCAGCACCTCTGTGCGGCGCGATTGACTCATGTCGCCGTGGAAGGGCGCGGCGCGCAGGCCGCGGTCGTGAAGCTTGCGCGCGACGTGTTCGGTGGCGTAGCGAGTGGCCACGAACACCAGCACGCGCTTCCAGCCCTCCTGCGCGACGAGGTGACGCAGCAGCTCGGTCCGGCGCGGCGCGTCCACCGCGATCACCCGGTGGACGATCGCGGGCTCGAGGGTTGGCTCGGCGGTGGCGTCGACCCGCGCCGGGTCGTGTAGCAACCCATCGGCCAGCGCCTGCACTTGCGGGGGAAAGGTTGCCGAAAACAGCAGGTTCTGCCTGCGGTCCGGCAGTGCAGAGAGCACACGTTCGCGTTCGTCTGCGAAGCCCAGGTCCAGCAGGCGATCGGCCTCGTCCAGAACAAGTGCTTCGACGGCGTCGAGCCGTAGGGCATTCTTCCCCAGGAGGTCGAGCAGTCGCCCCGGTGTGGCCACCACGACGTCCGCGCCACCGCGCAGTGCCATCATTTGCGGGTTGACCGAAACGCCGCCATAGAGCACTGCCACCTTGAGCGCACGAGGGCAGCACGTTCCCAGCCGGCGGAATGTCTCGCCCACCTGCGCCGCCAGTTCTCGCGTCGGTACGAGCACGAGGACGCGTACCTTCCGGAAGGCATGCTGCTGGCCCGCGACGAACCGCTGCAGCAACGGCAGCGCGAACGCGGCGGTCTTGCCGGAGCCGGTCGGCGCGAGGGCGAGCAGGTCCTGTCCGCGCAGCAGGAGCGGGATTGCTTCGACCTGGATGGCGGTGGGGAACGCATAGCCCGCTTCGGCACACGCATGCAGCAGCGGAACCGATAGCCCGAGTGATGCGAAGCGGGTGGCGCTCATGGCGACCGGTGCAGCAGACTCGGCGCCACCTTCATCTGGGCGGTCGCGGCCGCCAGGTTGCCGGCGCACAGTTGGGCCAGGATCTTGCCGGGCCATGCAGGGGAGTGATTCACGGAAATTCTTCAGGCGGGGTGGAGGCACATTGTGCGCCGGAGCGCTGTGGAATGACCGGCGCATGCTCCAGGCACCCCAGACGAGCTTTGAGCTGACCTCACGCCAGACTTCGAGCAATTCCATCGATGCCTCGACGGCGCCGGCTTCACGCCCGTTTCCACGTAGGGTGCGCGCTCAGAGCCCCAGGTAGGCCCGCTTCAGCTTCTCGTCCTTCAAGAGCGCCGCGCCTTCGCCTTCCATGACCACGCTGCCGTGCTCGAGGACATACGCGCGACGTGCAATGGAGAGAGAGCGGTGCACGTC
>DAIMZU010000504.1:0-3109 GCA_036733845.1 Ramlibacter sp. | reverse complement strand
GGGCGGGGGTGTCTCGCCGTGGGAAGCGGGATCCCCGCTTTCGCGGGGATGATGCTGCGGGTCACTTTCGCGGGGATGCCCCTGCGGGGCAATTTCGCGATGACGGGCTGGTTCTTCGCGGAGCTCAGGCAGCGGCGGGTCGGCCTCCAGGGGCTTGCCCTGCTTGGCGTCGATCTTGCGGCGGGACCAGCGGCCGAGGAATCCGTCAGCCATTGTTGCGCCCTCCCACGCCGAATTTCTTCTCGGTGGTCACCGAGGCGGGGTTGCCGAAACGGTCCTGCAGCGGCCGGAAGCTGTCGGGCCGCTGCCGTTTCTTGGGCTCCGGGCGAAAGGTGGCTTCGGCGAACTCGCGCATCCAGTCGACCACCTCGGCAGGCGCGGGGACGTTCTCCACGGTCTCCTGGGCGTCGAGCCAGCGGCCGGCGTCGTGGTAGCTCAGCGTGACGATTACCGGGCGCGCGATGGGCTCTTCGGCCAGCGTGGGCGTCTCTTCCATGCGCCACAGCACGAACCAGCAGGGCGCGGGCGTCGTGACGTTCAGGAAGTAACCCTCGGCATCGTCGCGGAACAGCTCGACCTTGAAACCCGGGTGCAGCCACTCCTCGACCCGCTCGTCGGCCCGCAGCCGGCGCGGCTCGGTGCCGAAGGCTGCCTCGTGCGGAACCACGTCCGCCAGCTCCCAGCGGAAGGGCTGCCACCGGTTGTCCTGGGTGACGCGGCGCATGACGACGGCCACGTCGATGCTGGGTCGTGCTGTTGTCATGAGAGCCTCACTGCGCAGTATTTGAACTCGGGGATCTTGCCGATCGGATCCAGCGCGGCGTTGGTCAGCAGGTTGGCCGCCGCCTCGGCGAAGGCGAACGGCATGAACACCGCGCCGTCCGGCGTGCCGTCGTCGCGGCGCAGGTGGCAGAGCAGCTCGCCGCGGCGGGACTGCAGCGTGGCCATCTCGCCGGCGCGCAAGCCCAGGCGCTCCAGCTCGCGGCCGTTGAGGGACGCGGTGGCGACCGGCTCGATCGCGTCGAGCACGGCGCTGCGGCGGGTCATGCTGCCGGTGTGCCAGTGTTCGAGCAGGCGGCCGGTGATCAGGACCAGCGGGTACTCGGCATCCGGCCGCTCGTCCGCCGGGACCAGCGCCGCCGGCACCAGCCGCACGCGGCCATCGGCAGTGGGGAAGCCATCGGTGAACACCACCGGCTGCCCCGGGTCGTCCTCGGACAGACAGGGATAGGTCACGCTGCCCTCGCGCTGCAGCCGCTCCCACGAGATGCCGGCGATCGCGCCGTGCATCGCCTGGCGCATCTCGTCGTACACCTGCGCGACGCCCGCGTGCTCGCCACGGTAGTCCCAGGCCAGGCCCATGCGGCGGGCGATCTCCTGGATCAGCCACAAGTCGGGCCGGGCCTCTCCTGGAGGATCGATGGCCTGGCGGCCGAGTTGCACCATGCGGTCCGTGTTCGTCACCGTGCCGGTCTTCTCCGGCCAGGCGGTTGCCGGCAGGATCACGTCGGCCAGCCAGGCGGTCTCGGTCAGGAAGATGTCCTGCACCACCAGGTGCTCCAGCGCGGCCAGGGCCTCGCGGGCGTGGTTGAGGTCGGGGTCGCTCATGGCCGGGTTCTCGCCCTGCACGTACATGCCGCGCACCTTGTGCGGATCGGTGTCGGGCGCGAGCGCCTTGTCCATGATCTCGACCACGGTGTAGCCGGGTGCCGGGTCCAGCGGCGCACCCCAGAAAGACTCGAACCATGCGCGCGCCTCGCCGTTGTCCACGCGCTGGTAATTCGGCAGCATCATGGGAATGAGGCCCGCATCGCTCGCGCCCTGCACATTGTTCTGCCCCCGCAGCGGGTGCAGCCCGCTGCCGGGCTTGCCGATCTGGCCGGCCACTGCGCACAGCGCGATCAGGCAGCGCGCGTTGTCGGTGCCGTGCACATGCTGGCTCACGCCCATGCCCCAGAGGATCATGGCGGACTTCGCGGTGGCGAAGGCGCGCGCCACTTCGCGGATGCGCTCGGCGGGCACGCCGCACACCGGGGCCATGGCCTCGGGGCTGAAGGCCTTGACGCTGGCGGCCAGTGGCTCGAAGCCGCTCGTGCGGTCGCGCACGAAGGCCCGGTCGGCCAGGCCCTCTTCGATGATGACGTGGATCATCGCGTTGAGCAGCGCCACGTCGGTGTCCGGGCGGAACTGGAGCGTGCGCCAGGCGTGCCGGCCGATGTCCGTGATGCGCGGGTCGGCCAGCACGATCTTCGTGCCCGCCTTGGCCGCGTTCTTCATCCAGGTGGCGGCGACCGGGTGGTTGGACGTGGGGTTGGAGCCAATGACGATCACCAGCTCGGCCTGCGCCACGTCGCCGACCGGGTTGCTCACCGCGGCCGAGCCCACGCCCTCGAGCAGCGCGGACACGCTGGAGGCATGGCACAGCCGCGTGCAGTGGTCCACGTTGTTGCTGCCGAAGCCGGTCCGCACCAGTTTCTGGAACAGGTAGGCTTCTTCGTTGGTACCCTTGGCCGAGCCGAAGCCCGCCAGCGACTTCGGGCCGTGGGTATCGCGCAGCCGCTTCAACCCGCCGGCGGCCAGCGCCAGGGCTTCCTCCCAGCTCGCTTCGCGGAAGACCTCGGCCCATTCGGCGGGATCGCGGGCGACGTCGACCTGCTTGGACACGCCCGGCTTGCGGACCAGCGGGCGGGTCAGGCGCAGCGGATGATGGACGTAGTCGAAGCCGAAGCGTCCCTTGACGCACAGGCGCGAGTGGTTGGCCGGGCCGTCGCGTCCGTCGACCGCGACGATGCGTTCGCCGCGGACCTTGTAGGTCAGCTGGCAGCCGACGCCGCAGAAGGGGCACACCGAATCGACCTCGCGGTCCACGGCCTGCGAACCGACCAGCGTGCGGGGCATCAGCGCGCCGGTGGGGCAGGCCTGCACGCATTCGCCGCAGGCGACGCAGGTGCTGTCGCCCATGGGATCGGCGAGGTCGAAAACGACCTGGCTGGCGGCGCCGCGGAAGGCGTATCCGATCACGTCATTGACCTGCTCCTCGCGACAGGCCCGCACGCAGCGGGTGCACTGGATGCAGGCGTCGAGGTTGACCGCCATGGCGGGGTGGGAG
>DAIMZU010000503.1:0-3112 GCA_036733845.1 Ramlibacter sp. | reverse complement strand
GGCGTGTACAGACCCCGACGCTCAAACTCGTGGTGGACCGCGACCGAGAGATCGCGGCCTTCGTGTCCGTGCCGTACTGGGCCATCGACGTGTCGCTGTCCGCAGGCGGTCAGACGTTCACCGCGCAGTGGGTGGCACCCGATGCCAGCACCGACGACGCCGGCCGCTGCCTGCGGCAGCCCGTCGCACAGCAGGCCGCGCAGCAGATCCGCGCCGCGGGCAGTGCCCAGGTGGTGTCGGTCGAGACCGAGCGCGTGCGCGAAGGCCCGCCGCTGCTGTTCGACCTGGGCACCTTGCAGGAAGTCTGTTCCAAGCAGCTTGGGCTGGACGTGCAGGAAACCTTGGAGATCGCCCAGGCCCTGTACGAGACGCACAAGGCCACGACGTACCCGCGCTCGGATTCGGGCTACCTGCCCGAAAGCATGTTCGCCGAAGTGCCCACGGTCCTGGACAGCCTGCTCAAGACCGATCCCACGCTGGCCCAGATCATGGGCCAGCTCGACCGCACCCAGCGCTCGCGCGCCTGGAACGACGGCAAGGTGACGGCGCACCACGGCATCATCCCGACGCTCGAACCCGCGAATCTCTCCGCCATGAGCGAGAAGGAACGGGCGTTGTACCGGCTGATCCGGGCACATTACCTGGCCCAGTTCCTCCCGCACCACGAGTTCGACCGCACCGTGGCGGATCTCTCCTGCGGCCAGCAGAAGCTGGTGGCTACGGGCAAGCAGGTCGTCGCCCGCGGCTGGCGCCTGGTGCTGGCCGAGTCCGAACGTGAAGGCAGCGCCGATGAGGATGGCGACGCCCCCGTGCGCACCCAGGTGCTGCCTGCGCTGCGTGACGGGATGGCATGCCAGGTCGCCGGGGCCGACATCAAGGCCCTCAAGACGATGCCGCCCAAGCCCTATACCCAGGGCGAACTGGTCAAGGCGATGAAGGGCGTTGCGCGTTTCGTGACCGACCCGCGCCTGAAGCAGAAGCTCAAGGACACGACGGGCATCGGCACCGAGGCGACGCGGGCCAACATCATCAGCGGGCTGATCGCCCGCGGCTATATCGTGAAGAAGGGGCGCTCCATCCGCGCATCGGATGCGGCGTTCACGCTGATCGACGCCGTGCCCGCGGCGATTGCCGACCCCGGCACCACCGCCGTCTGGGAACAGGCGCTGGACATGATCGAGGGCGGACAACTCACCCTGGATGTGTTCATCGGCAAGCAGGCCGCCTGGATTTCGCAGTTGATCGCGCAATACGGCAGCACGTCCCTGTCCATCAAGGTTCCCCAAGGACCGGCTTGTCCGCAGTGCGGCGCACCCACGCGCCAGCGAACCGGCAAGAGCGGCCCGTTCTGGTCGTGCAGTCGCTACCCCGACTGCAAAGGCACGCTGCCGGTGGCAACCGGCACGTCCAGGCGTGGTGCCTCGCGTCCACGCCGTACCAGTGGCGGTGGCCGCAAAGGCGCCTGACCGCCCCCGTTCCCCGTGAGCCATGCCCGCCATCGGCGGCGTGGCCCGTGTCCCGCATGCCCTGCGGGACGCCCCAGCGCGCAACGCCTTCTTGCTCCGTGTGCGCGTCCCGTCCGGCCGGCCCCGGCCGCGGGACCTGAAGGTGGCTTCTCCGCGAACCGCACCCCGCGCGTTCTCCTCGTCTGCATTCCTTCCGCCGCTGCGAAGGGTCCCCCGATGGCTTGCCTGTGCGAGCCATCCGGAGACCCTTCGCGGTCAGCGGTATTCGGTGCCGGTGCCCGCCGGCGCAAAAACGGGCTCCCTTTGTGCGCGGATGTGCGCCAGACGATGCCGGCCCCAGCCACGACATGGGCCGGGTGTGATTGCTGGATGAGCAGACGGTTCTAGCGACGACCGGGCCTGCCAATCAGCCCACGGGTGGTTCTTCTTTCCTCCCGAGCCGAAGGCCCCTGGGGCCTTCGGCGCCTTTCTCCTGCCTTTCAACGCCCCGGCCAGGGCGATGGCCCTGCGCCACACGAACGGGAGACCCACATGACCGCCAACATTGCAATCCGCCTCACTACGCACCGCCGATGCACCGAACTGCAAGGCGATCGGCAATTCCATGGCCGTGCTGTGCGTCGCGTGGCTGGGGACGCCGGCTGGTGCAGTACCTGCACAAGACGGGATCGATCGCTTCGGATTGATGCAAGACGCGGCCGGCGGGTCGCGCGATCCTCCCTCCTGCATTGCCGACGCATCGGCAACAGCCAGCAGCCAGGGTGTCCAGACTGCCGTGGGTTCCGCCCACGCCACCCGCCAGTTCGCCCCGGCATCTCTCCGGCGAACGCTGCCCACCGGGCATCGATGCCACCTTCCTCCAACCCACGGG
Source organism: Ramlibacter sp. (assembly GCA_036733845.1). GTDB lineage: Bacteria > Pseudomonadota > Gammaproteobacteria > Burkholderiales > Burkholderiaceae_C > Ramlibacter. The sequence goes on along the minus strand of DAIMZU010000503.1, from coordinate 775 downwards.
ATGTATGCCGCGTCCCGTCAGGGGCGTGTCGTCAACCCGGTCGATATCAGGACTTCCCATGGACACCATCACCCGACAAGACCGCATCACCCTCAAGAACCTCAAGGTCGCGGATTTCGCGAGCGAGGAAACGCTGTGCTTCACCGCCACCGTCATGTTCGACGGCAGGCCCATCGCCGAAGCCCGCAACGACGGACACGGCGGCTCGACGTTCGTGCGCGCGTTGCAAGGCCAGGCCGCGCTGCTGGCCCAGGCCGAGGAATTCGCCAAGAGCCTGCCGCCGGCATCGCTCGACGTCGAACGCGAAGACGACGAGCCGCTTCTCATCGACATGACGCTCGACTTCCTAGTGGACCAATTGGCCGATGCCATGCACGCGGAGCGCAAGCTGCGCACCGCGTTCAACCGCGACATCGGCAACAAGGTGCTGTTCATCAAGGACGGCAGGCTGCTGTTCCTCAAGGGCATCAAGCTCAAGGCCATTGCCGACCGCGCAGCGTATTTCGCAAAGCTGCGCAGCCGACAGGACCAGCCCATCGTCATCCTGGCCGAGCTGCCAGCGGACGAGGCATTCGCCATCTGGAAGCAGCATGTCCTGGGCGACAAGCCCCGCTGATCCAGCCTCACCGCACCGTCATGACCGCCCCGCACTTGCTGCGGGGCTTTTCTTTGTCTCTGCGTACATCAATCGGGGCTGGACCAGATGCCGATTTCCAACTGACGTGGCGCGCCCCCCCCCACGAAGCTGCCCGCATGCTCGCTGATTCGTCAGCAC
>DAIMZU010000502.1:0-3114 GCA_036733845.1 Ramlibacter sp. | reverse complement strand
TCGATCACGCGCTCACGGGGCCCGGCGTCCAGCAGCCGCAGCGCGCGGGTGACCAGCACCTGGTTGATGAAGGGGTTGACCTGCGTGAAATCCGTCGGCTTGAACGGCATGGTGATGCCATATTCAGGCAGGGTGTAGGCCAGCTGAGGGCCGTCGTCGAGCAGGTGGACCGTGTCCGGTCCCTTGGGCTGCAGCCACCACTGCACCGCCGGATGGGTCTGCGCAAAGGCGCGCAGCTGGGCGGTGTCGCCCGCCGACAGGGGCTCGAGGTGGCGCAGCACCAGCGCGATCACTGGGCGCGTGGCATCCGCCGCGTCGATGCCGCAGGCGAGCTCGATCTGCGGGCAGGTCTCGATCGCGTCCATGCCGCCGATCAGCTCGCGCAGCGGCAGCAGAAGGTCGCTGACTTCGCGCGGCACCACGTGGCACTCGCGGATGTCGGCCACGTAGCGGCTCTTGCGCTCGTGGAAGCCCACCAGCACCACGCCCTTCTTGCGCACATGCCGCACCGAAAACCGGGCCCGCCAGCGGTAACCCCAGGCCGGCCCTTCGATCGGCCGCAGCAGGGTCTCGGCACGGACCTTGGCCAGGTGCCAGAGGTTGTCCTCGAGCACCCGCTGCTTCATGGCAACCTGCGCTCCCGCATGCAGGTGCTGCATCTTGCAGCCGCCACAGGCCCCCGCGTGCAGTCCGAAGTGCGGGCAACGCGGAACCACGCGCTGTGACGAGGCGCGGTGCACCTCGGTCAGCGTGGCGGCTTCCCAGTTGTTCTTGCGCCGGTGGACCTGCGCGCTCACGCATTCGCCAGGCAGCGCGCCCTCGATGAACACCACCTTGCCATCGGCACGGCGGGCCACACCCTGGCCGTCCAGGTCCATCGCATCCACGGCCAGCCAGCCCTCGGGCAGCGGCGCCTTGTCTTCCTCAATTGCCATGAGTGGATTGTCTCAGGTGGGGCGCTGTTGAAGACGAACGCAAAGGGCGCAAAGGGGACGCAAAGGACGCCAAGAAAACGCCCTTTGCGTTCCGGCTGTTCTCTTTCACTCACCCCCAGGCAGAAAGGTACTCCTGCCAGTGCGGCTCGTGCGGCGCGAGTTCGGCCAGGGAGGATTTGACGAATGCGATCTCCTGGTTGAACTCGGCCGGGGTGATTCCGCCGCGCATCTGCTGGAAGCGGCAGTACAGCAGGTAGGTGTTCATGACGTCCGTTTCGCAGTAGCGTCGGATGTCCTCGAGCTTGCCGTCCTGGAAGGCTGGCCAGACCTGCGAGCCGTCCATGCCGAGCTTGCCGGGAAAGCCGCACAGCTTTGCCATCGCATCCAGCGGCGCATTGGCACGGGGCTGGTACATGGCCAGCAGGTCCATGAGGTCGAGGTGGCGGGAGTGGTATCGGGCGATGTAGTTGTTGTACTTGAACTCGCGGTCGTCCTCGCCCTGGTCCCAGTACTTGCTGGCCACGATGCCGTGCCGCAATCCGCGCCAGTGGAGCACCGGCAGGTCGAAGCCTCCGCCATTCCAGCTCACCAGCTGCGGCACGTGCTTCTCCAGGGTGTTGAAGAAGCCCTGGATGACCTTGGCCTCGCCCACGCCATCGCGGTCGACAAAGGAATGGACGCGAAGGCCCTCGGCATTTCGGAACACGACGCTGATCACGAGCACGCGCTGCAGGTGGTGCGGCATGAACTCGCCCTGCCCTTTCTCGCGGCGCTGCGCGCACCAGGCCTCGTGCACCTGCGCGTCGGTGGCGTCCGCAGGTCCGTCGCCGAGGACGCGGAGCCCCTCGACGTCAGGGATGGTTTCGATGTCGAAGACGAGGACGGGCCAGGGCATGGGGGTGTTCTTTCGTGGGTCAGGCGCTGCGCAGCAGGACCACCGCGCGCGCCTCGATGCTGCGGCCTTCGCCAACGGGCCCCATCTTCTCGGCCGTCTTGGCCTTGACGTTGACCAGCGCGACGTCGATGCCCAGCACCTGCGCAATGCGCTGGCGCATGGCGTCGATGTGGGGCGCCATTCTGGGGGCCTGCGCGATGATCGTGCTGTCGAGGTTGATAGGCTCGAAGCCCTGCTCTCGCACGCGCCGCATCGCCTCTGCGAGCAGGACCGTGGAGTCCGCGCCGCGGAAGCGCTCATCGGTGTCCGGGAAATGGCGGCCGATGTCGCCGAGTCCGGCGGCGCCGAGCAGCGCGTCGGTGATCGCGTGCAGCAACGCGTCGGCGTCGGAATGACCCAGCAGGCCCTTGTCATGCGGGATGGACACCCCGCCCAGCACCAGCGGGCGCCCCGCGACCAGTGCATGCGTGTCCCAGCCTTCGCCGATGCGCAGGTTCATGGCGTTGCCCTCGAGAGGATGGCCTCGGCGATCAGGAAATCGTCCGGCCAGGTGACCTTGAAATTGCGCGCCGCCCCCGGCACGAGCCGCGGCGACAGGCCCAGCGCTTCGACGGCAGACGCCTCGTCGGTGACGGACGCGCCGGCCGCCTGCAGCCCGCGTTCGAGCAGCCCGAGCCTGAACATCTGCGGCGTCTGCGCCAGCCAGTGGCCTTCACGCGGGACGGTGGCGAGCACCCGGCCGCCTGGACCGTGCTTGAGCGTGTCGGCCAGGGGAAGTGCCAGCAGGCCACCCACCTCGTCGTGCAGGCAGGCGTCGATCAGATCGTCGATCAGCGCGGGCGTGACCAGGCAGCGGGCCGCGTCGTGCACGAGCACCCAGTCGTCCTGGGCGGCGCCGCCCTCTCGAAGCGCTGCCAGGGCGCCGGCCACGGTGGCCGCGCGGCTGGGACCGCCGCAGGGGACCACCTGCACGCCGGGTTCACCCGCGAGGGTCGTGTCCCCGGGTGCCACCGCCACGAGCACCGTGTCGATGCGCGCAACGGCCGCGAACGCCGCGAGCGTATGCCGCACCAGGGGCTGTCCGGCCACCGCACGGTACTGCTTGGGCTGGTCACTGCCGGCGCGGCTGCCCGTGCCGGCACAGGGAATGATGGCGTGCAGGCGCGCAGGACGGGCGGGGTCGGATTCCGGCATGAGGGCAGAGTTTGACCGGTGATTCTAAAATCCCTTTAGCACTCCACCCCGCGCGCGACCGCCGCGGGGTTTTCGCATTTCCTCATGGAC
>DAIMZU010000501.1:0-3115 GCA_036733845.1 Ramlibacter sp. | reverse complement strand
CATCTGCGGATGCCGCGTTTCGACGAACAGCTGCAGGTGCCTGGCCTGCGGGTCGTCCGGCACTTCGTCGGTGCGGTACATGGGCGCGTGGGGAACGTCCTGTGCGGCCAGTCGCCCGAGCCAATCGGCGCGCGGGCGCTTTCGAAAGATGTCTGCCAGAACGCCGATCAGCGCCTGCTGGTTCTCCACCCGCGCCATGCGGCTGGCAAAACGCGGGTCCTGGAAGATGTCGGGCCGCTCCATCGCGTTGGCCAGTCCTTGCCAGAACTTGTCGGGGGACGACATGTGCAGCGAAATCCACTGGCCATCGGCGCATTCGAGCACGTACGACTGCGACACGCTCGCGCGGCTGTAGGCGTCCATGACCTCGTTTTCGGAGAACAGGTGCGTGAAGGCGTCGACGTTGAAGTGCGTCATGGCCTCCATCATGGAGACCTCGACCTTGCGTGCGGCGCCCTCGGCAGCGCGCTCGTGCAGCGCCGCCAGGATCCCCAGGGCGGCATAGAAGCCGGTGATGGCATCGGCGATGGCCGGACCCACGACGCGCGGGTTGTCGGGGTTGACCAGCAGCCGCAGGAACCCGCTGTAGGCCTGGGCCACGGTGTCGTAGCTGGGCCGGTCCGCATAGGGCCCGCTGGGGCCGAAGCCGCTGATGGCGCAGTAAACGAGCCGCGGGTTCAACTCCTTCAGGCGAGCCTCCCCGGCCCCGATCTGCTCGGCGACGCCTGGGCGGAAGTTCTGGATGTAGACGTCCGCGTCGCGCACCAGCGCATCGAAGCGCTCGCGGTCGGTCGTCTGGCGCGTATCCAGGGTGATGCTGCGCTTGTTGCGGTTGTAGGTCTGGAAATGCGGGCTGTAGAGCCCGCCCTTGAAAGCCCGGAACGGATCGCCCGTTCCGGGCAGTTCGACCTTGATCACGTCCGCGCCCAGATCCGCCAGCAGCATGCCGGCCGCAGGACCGGTGATGAAGGTCCCGTGCTCGACGACCCGAACGTTCTTGAGAGGGCGGATCATGGCTGGGCCTCCGGACCCTGCCCGGGCATGGCGCCGGTGTATTCGTAATCGCGGACGGCCTGGTTGGCGAGGGCGAAGCCGACGGGGTTGTCCATTTCCTCGTTCAGGTGCGCGATGAGGCTGGCGGTGCGGGCGAGCATCGCCACGCCCCTGAGCGCGTTCACTGGAAACCCGATGCCCAGCAGGACGGCGGGGATCGCACCCGAGACATTCAGCTTGAGCGGCTTGCCGAGCACGTCGGGCAGGATGTCCTCGACCATCTTTGCGATGGCCACGTACTGCTGCCCGCCGCCAGCGCGCTGGGACACCGAGAACAGCGCCTCGGCACGTGGGTCGCGGGCCTTGTGCTCGGGGTGGCCATAGCCAGCGATCGCCTGCTTGCGTGCGCGCAGGTCCGCGACGACGCTGCGTGCAGCGGCGCGCAGGTCGCCGCCGTTGCGGCCGGCTTCCTGCTCGATGGCGAGATAAAGGCGTCCGGCGGTCTCGGAGGCGCCGAGGATCACGGGACCGCTTCCCAGGATGCCTGCGGCGACCGCGCCCTGCATGGCGTCCGGCGCGGCCGCGAGGGTCATCCGCGCGGCCTGCACGCTCGGAACGAATCCGTGCTCGGCGATGGCCACCAGGGCCGCATTCAGGATGGGGCCGGCGGCGGCATCGGGCTTGCGGCCCGTGACCAGCAGGTGGAAGTAATCGGCGAAGTCGATCTGGCCGATCAGTTCCCCGGCCAGGTCGTGGCCGCGCACGACGATGCGGTCTTCACTGGAGGTGCAGATGGCCGATTGGGCGATGGTGGATTTGCCAATCTTCAAGTTCGTCTCTCCCAGGTGGATGCGCAGTTCTTCTGCGTGCGTGCCGCAGTCTATCTTCGATGAATCCGATGAATGATGACTTCCTTCAACAGATATGATCGATGCCATCGATTCGGAAGCGCGCCAGGAGACGGCTCATGGAACTGAGGCATTTGCGGTATTTCGAGGTGGCGGCCGAAACCCTGAACTTCACCCGCGCGGCTGAGCGCCTGCACATCACGCAGTCCACCCTGTCGCACCAGATCCGGCAACTCGAGGAGGAGTTGGGCGTCGTTCTCTTCGACCGGGTAGGCCGATCGGTCAGGTTGAGCGAATCCGGGGAGATGCTGCGGCGGCACATGACCCCGGCCCTGCTGCAGATCGACCGTGGGCTGCAGGCGCTGCGCGGCGAGACGCAGAGCCCGGCCAGCTGCGTTCGCCTGGGCACCACCCCCACCTTCAACGCGCGCATGGTGCCCATGTGCGTCTCGGACTTCCTCACGAGGCATCCGGGGCACGAGATCATCGTCGAGGAACTGACCGCGGGTCCGATGGAGGAAGCACTGCGGGAGGGCCGGCTTGACCTTGCGGTGTCCTACCAGCCTCCCGAGGGCAGCGAGCTGTGGTTCGAGCCGCTGTACCGCGAGGAGATGAAGCTGGTCGTCCAGGCCGCGCATCCGCTAGCCCGCCGCCGGCGGGTGCGGATGATCGAGCTTCATCAGCTGCGCATGGTGCTCCTGCCCGGCAGCACGGCGACCCGGCGGATGCTGGACGGCTTCTTCGAGGCCGCCGGCGCCATTCCGCAGGTGGTGGCGCAGTTCAACTCAATCGCCATCATGATCGAACTGGTGCGCAAGACGGATCTGGCGGCAATCATCGGCGAAACGGCGGTCCAGTCGTCGGAAGATCTGCGCGTGATCCCGATCGAGGACCCGACGCCGGTGCGCACGCCGGGGCTGCTGTGGAAACGCGGCTTTCCGCACCCGCAGGCGGTCCGGGTCCTCGCTGCGATCATCCGCGCCGCGGTGCGGGAGGCGGGCTGAAGGGACGCCTCACCGATTCAGTTCAATCCGGTAGCTGAACGCCTCAGGCGCGTACACGCTGCACTCCCGGTGAAGCGGCCGTCCGTCAATTGCGTACACAGTCCGCTCGACCTGCAGCAGCGCCGCAGGCGCTGTCAGCCCAAGCAGCCGGCAGTGCTCGCTCGACGCCAGCGTGGCGCGGATATCGACGACCGCCCGCGCCACCCGGATCGACTTGTGCTCCTCATAGAGCGTGAGCAGATCCGCGGAGGCGAGTGCCTCCCTGGTCAG
>DAIMZU010000500.1:0-3115 GCA_036733845.1 Ramlibacter sp. | reverse complement strand
TGCGCGAGCTGCACGGCTTCATCCACATGTTCGAGGACACGCCGGAGTTCGTCGCCCGGCACATCATCCGCGAGGCACGCAGCTACCTGGAGGGCGTGCAGCCGCCGTTCTTCAAGGCGCTTCTCGACTACGCCGAGGACGGCTCCTACTCGTGGCACTGCCCGGGCCACTCAGGGGGCGTGGCCTTCCTCAAGAGCCCCATTGGCCAGATGTTCCACCAGTTCTTCGGCGAGAACATGCTGCGCGCGGACGTCTGCAACGCGGTGGACGAACTAGGGCAGTTGCTCGACCACACCGGGCCGGTGGCGGCCAGCGAGCGCAATGCTGCCCGGATCTTCAATGCCGACCACTGCTTCTTCGTGACCAACGGCACGTCCACCAGCAACAAGATGGTGTGGCACCACACGGTGGCACCCGGCGACGTGGTCGTGGTGGACCGCAACTGCCACAAGTCCATCCTGCACGCCATCATCATGACCGGCGCGGTGCCGGTCTTCATGAAGCCGACGCGCAACCACTTCGGCATCATCGGCCCCATCCCGAAGAGTGAATTCGACCCGGCCACGATCAAGGCGAAGATCCGGGCCAACCCCCTGCTCAAGGGCGTCGACGCCGACGCGGTCAAGCCGCGGGTCATGACGCTCACGCAGTCCACCTACGACGGGGTTCTCTACAACACGGAGACCATCAAGGGCCTGCTCGACGGCTACGTGGACACGCTGCACTTCGACGAGGCCTGGCTGCCGCATGCGGCGTTCCACCCGTTCTACGGCTCCTACCACGCCATGGGCAAGCGCCGCGCCCGCCCGAAAGAGTCGCTGACCTTCGCCACGCAGTCCACGCACAAGCTGCTGGCGGGCATCAGCCAGGCCAGCCACGTGCTGGTGCAGGATTCGCAGAACCGCAAGCTCGACAGGCACCTCTTCAACGAGGCCTACCTGATGCACACCTCGACGAGCCCGCAGTACAGCATCATCGCAAGCTGCGACGTCGCCGCGGCCATGATGGAGCCGCCTGGCGGCACCGCCCTGGTCGAGGAAAGCATCCTGGAGGCACTGGACTTCCGCCGGGCCATGCGCAAGGTCGACGAAGAGTACGGCAAGGACTGGTGGTTCAAGGTCTGGGGCCCCGACAAGCTGGTCGAGGAGGGCATCGGCCGGGCCGACGACTGGATCATCAAGGGCGAGTCCCGCGCGGCCAAGTGGCACGGTTTCGGCAACCTGGCCGAGGGTTTCAACATGCTGGACCCCATCAAGTCCACCATCGTGACCCCCGGCCTGGACCTCAACGGCAAATTTGCCAAGACCGGGATCCCGGCCAGCATCGTCACCCGCTTCCTGGCCGAGCACGGCATCATCGTCGAGAAGACGGGGCTCTACAGCTTCTTCATCATGTTCACCATCGGCATCACCAAGGGCCGCTGGAACACCATGCTCACGGCGCTGCAGCAGTTCAAGGACGACTACGCGCGTAACCAGCCGATGTGGCGCATCCTGCCCGAGTTCTGCCAGCAGCACCCGCGCTACGAGCGGATGGGCCTGGCCGACCTGTGCCAGCACGTGCACGAACTCTACGCCCGCTTCGACATCGCCCGGCTCACCACCGAGATGTACCTGTCCGACCTCACCCCGGCCATGAAGCCTTCGGACGCCTTCGCGCACATCGCGCACCGCAAGACCGAGCGCGTGCCGATCGACGAACTCGAGGGGCGCATCACCACCTCCCTGGTCACGCCTTACCCACCCGGCATCCCGCTGCTCATCCCCGGTGAGGTCTTCAACAAGAAGATCGTCGACTACCTCAAGTTCTCGCGCGAGTTCAACGCACAGTGCCCTGGGTTCGAGACGGACATCCACGGGCTGGTCGAGGAGCTCGGGGAGGACGGCAAGCCGGTGTACTTCGCGGACTGCGTCCAGGGCGGATAAGGGGCGGTTGCCGGGGGCGTTCTGCTGATACGAACACCCCGCGTCATCTCGGCGCAGGTGGGATCCGTCCAAGCACACGCCACCGTCATCCCCGCGTGCCAGGGGATGACGAGAAAGCCTGGTTCAACCGGGTCCTGTCAGTGCGCGACGCAGGCCCGCAGCGGTCCGATCTGGTCGATCCTGGGCACCCGTGAGGCGAAGGCGCCTACTCCTGCGGCTCCGCAATCCCTCCGACCACCTGGCTGAAGCCGCCATCGACGTAGGTGATCTCGGCGCTGATGCCGCCGGCCAGGTCGGACAGCAGGAAGGCCGCGGTGTTGCCGACGTCGTCGATGGTCACGTTGCGCCGGATGGGAGAGGCCTGGGCGACCACGCTCAGGATCTTGCCGAAGCCCTTGATGCCGCTGGCGGCCAGGGTCTTGATCGGGCCAGCGCTGATGCCGTTGACCCGGATGCCCCGGGGGCCGAGCGATTCGGCCAGGTAGCGCACCGACGCCTCGAGCGAGGCCTTGGCCAGGCCCATGGTGTTGTAGTTGGGCACCGTGCGGATGGCGCCGAGGTAGGTCAGCGTCAGCAGGGCCGAGCGGTCGTTCAGCAGGGGCAGGGCGGCCTTAGCCATCGCCGGGAAGCTGTACGCGCTGATGTCGTGGGCGATGCGGAAGGCCTCCCGGGACAGGCCATCCAGGAAATCACCGGCAATCGCCTCGCGCGGGGCGTAGCCGATCGCGTGGACGAAACCGTCGAATTTCGGCCAGGGGGCCGACAGGTCCCGGAACATGGCCTCGATCTGGGCGTCATCGCCGACATCGCAGTCGAACACCAGCTTCGATCCGAACTCGGCCGCGTACTCGGTGATGCGGTCCTTGAAGCGCTCGCCCACGTAGCTGAACGCGAGTTCCGCACCCTGCGCGTGGCAGGCCCTGGCGATGCCGTAGGCGATGGAGCGGTTGGACAGAACGCCCGTGATCAACAATTTCTTGCCAGCCAGGAAACCCATGAATCCCCCTCATTGAAAAACTCGGCAGAATTGTCTCATGCGAGGTTTGCTCATCCTGCCTGCCCTGGCGCTTGCGCTCGCGGCGGCGCCGTCCTGGGGCGCCCATGCCTATGCCCAGTTCGGTGACGTCAAGTACCCGCCGGGTTCACCCATTTCGACTACGTGAACCCCCAGGCGCCCAAGGGTGGCGAGA
>DAIMZU010000499.1:0-3121 GCA_036733845.1 Ramlibacter sp. | reverse complement strand
GGTTCATCGCGCTTTCCCGGGGAAGGCGGCCTTGATTTTCAGGAAGAAGTATTCCGAGTCCCGGAATCCATAGGCCATGCGCTTGATCACCTTGATGCGGTTGTTAACACCCTCAAGGACGCTGGTATGCATGTGGAAGCGAGCACTGGCAAGGATGCCTCGGGCGTATTTGCGCAGGTTGCGAGCAAAGCGTTGCAGCGGTGCGAGGCCGCTCTCGCGAGCATGTCGCAGCCAGGTTCGCCAGCGTCGCCAACCCTCTCGTACGCTGGGGGCGTACCAGACATCCTTCAGGGCATCCTTGAGTACATAGACCGTAGCCAGCGGCTGGTTGGCCGCGAGCAGTTCCTGTAACTGCACGGCCTGTCCGTCCTTCAGGTTGTCGCGATTGCGCAGCAGCAGCCAACGACTCTGTTTGACCGCCTTTCGTGCCGGCTTGTCTTCGCGCAGGAGGTTGGCCTGGTCGACCCGGATTCGGTCGATCACATCTCGCCCGTAGCGCGCCACCACATGAAACAAGTCGTACACCACTTCGGCTTGAGGGCAATGTTGCTTCACCTCCAGGTCGAAAGCCGTGTTCATGTCCATGGCCACCGCTTCGATCCGTTGGCAGTGCTCGCCGAGCAATTCAAAGAACGGGCGGATCGCCTCGCGGCTGTTGCCGTGGCCGACCCACAGCACCCGTGTTCGCTCGGCATCCATGATTACCGTGGCGTAGCGATGCCCCTTGTGCAAGGCGAATTCGTCCATCACCAAGCGGCGGACGTCGCTCGAATTGAAGGTGCCTACCTCAGCTTCCAAGCGGCGTTTGTCGAGCGTTTTGAGGGTGTGCCAGTGCAGGCCGCTGAGGCGGCTGACGTGGCTAATCGGCAGCAGTCGCAGCAAGCTTTCGAGCCAGATCCGTAACCGCTGGGTCAGGCGAGATGCAGGCTCCAGCCAGTCGACCCGCTCGGTCACCCGACCACAGTTCAGGCAATCGACTCGGCGCACTGGTAGTTGAAGCAGGACGCGCTGATCGAACAAATCACGATCGCGCACCAGACGAATCCGGCGCTCATGAATCAAAGGGCTGAGCTGGCCACAACGCCCGCATTTGGGAACCGAGCCGGCTTGAGGCTCAAGCTCAATCAGAAGGGAGTTGTTGGCGGATGAGCGACAGGCAACGGCTTCATAGCCTGGCCAGAAAGCAGCAAGATCAATAGGATGCACGGCGACAGCAGGGACAGGTGAAGGGTGTGTTTGGCGACTGCCAATTTACCTGCTTCCCTGACTGTCAACTCGCTCTTCCCCCAGAATCCGCGAAGAACCAAAAAAAAGCCGGGCGCAAGGCCCGGCTGGATCAGTACTCACTTGATTGATCAGGGACGCGCTTCGACCTCGGCTTCCACGCGACGGTTGATCGCGCGACCTTCCTCGGTGGAGTTGTCGGCGACCGGGCGAGACTCGCCATAACCGACGGCGTTCACGCGATTGCCCTCGACACCCAGTTCATCCACCAGCACCCTGCGAACGGCGTTGGCACGACGCTCGGAAAGGCGCTGGTTGTAGGCGTCGGTGCCGACCGAGTCGGTGTGGCCTTCCAGTACGGTGGTGGTCTGGCGATATTCTTTCATGAAATCGGCCAGGTTCTGGATGTCGCTGTAGCTGTCCTGCTTGACCACGTCGCGGTCGAAGTCGAACTTGACGTCCAGTTCGACGCGCACCGGCGCGGCAGCCGGCTCCGGCTCAGGCTGGGTCTGGGGCATCGGCTCGACCGTTTCCACGACCGCGACGGTTTCCTCTTCCATGCCGTTGGCCCAACAATAGGCCGCCGCGACGCCACCACCGATCAGCGCACCCCAACCGGCGTAGGTGCTGCTTTCGATGGCCCCCAGCGCGGCACCAGTCACGCCACCTACAGCCGCACAGGTCGGCCAGTCCTGCTTCTGCACGCCTGCACAACCGGCCAGGAACGTGGTCATGACAATAACGGGTACTGCTGTCCGTAATGTACTCATCGATCAAAACCTCCAGTATGGACATTCAGCCAGAAACGCCACGCATGGGAATCCGGGCGGCTCCGGTTACTTTTCAGACTAGGCCGACAAACGGCACCGCGCTAGTCTTCACCTTTGAAACGAGGATTCTCTGTTGAGCGAAAACCCTGTACCGCTGCATACGCCGCAGCAAGCGCTTGCGGCAATGCTCGACCATTACGCCCCAACACGCGTGCTGCTCGTGGGGCGCAGCGATCAACCTGCTCTGGCTGCCTACGCCGAATGCCACCCGGAGTGTCAGCTCGATCGCGCCGATCCCGCACCGCTGCCTGACGACCTGGCGAACCAGCGCTACGACCTAGCCATATTCGTCGACTGCCTCGAGCATCTGCCCAAGCGCAACGGCCTGGAGCTGCTCGGCAGCATCCGCAATCTGAATACCAGCCGGATGGCGGTACTCGTCGATCTCGATGCATGCGAATGGCGGACTACGGACTTCTATGCACTGGCACTGCAGGTCAGCGAACGCTTCCAGCGCGACGGACAGACCTTGACGCTCTTCACTTACGACCTGCTGCAATACAAGCAGGTTCCGGACTGGCTCAATGCCAGGTTCTGGGCCAATCCTGAAATGTTCGGCAAGTACTGGTGGTGACATGAGCGAAGCGCGTCCGACCGACCTGAACTGCCCCTGCGGCAGCGGCGATGCCCTCGGCGAATGCTGCGGGCGCTATCACGCAGGCATGGCCGCGCCGAGCGCCGAGCTATTGATGCGCTCGCGGTACAGCGCTTATGTACTGGGGCTGGTGGACTATCTGCGGGCCACTACGCTTCCCACGCAGCAGGATGAACTGGATGTAGAGGGGATGCGCCGCTGGAGCCTGGAGAGCACCTGGCTGGGGCTGGAGGTAAACGAAAGCAGCGTGCTGGGCGGCAAGCCCGAGCATGCGCTGGTGACCTTCACCGCCCGCTGGCACGACCAGAGCGGCGAACATGCCCACCAGGAGCGATCGGCATTCGTCCAGCGGGACGGGCGCTGGTATTTCATCGATCCGACGGTACCGCTCAAGGCCGGCCGCAACGACCCCTGCCCCTGCGGGAGCGGTCTGAAGTTCAAGAAGTGCTGTGCGGCTTACCTCTGAGCGGCG
>DAIMZU010000498.1:0-3122 GCA_036733845.1 Ramlibacter sp. | reverse complement strand
AGATCCGCATCTCCGGCGGCGGCCGCTGCAACTTCACCAACCGCGACCTCGACCCCCGCCAGCCACAGCGGCACTTCCTCGGCGAAAACCCGCAGTTCTGCCGCTCGGCCCTGTCACGCTATACCGCCCAGGACTTCATCGCCCTGGTGCAGCGCCATGGCATTGCCTTCCACGAAAAGCACAAGGGCCAATTGTTCGGCGACCGCAGCAGCGAGGACTTCATCCGCATGCTGCAGGCCGAGTGCGCTGCCGGCGGCGTGACCCACTGGCAGCCTTGCCCGGTCGAATCGGTGGGCACCGAAGGCGCCCTGTACCGGCTGGCGACCGGACGCGGCGACGTCCTAGCGCCACAGGTGGTCATCGCCACCGGCGGGCTGTCGATCCCGCAGATCGGCGCCACCGACTTCGGCTGGCGCATCGCGCGGCAGTTCGACCTGCCGGTGATCGAGCCGCGCCCCGCGCTGGTTCCGCTCACCTTCGACGGGAAGGCCTGGACGCCGTATGCCCAGCTGGCGGGGCTGTCGCTGCCGGTGCGGATCGAGACCGGGGCCCGGAAGGCCCGCATGGCCTTCGACGAGGACCTGCTGTTCACCCACCGCGGGCTGTCGGGGCCCGCGGTGCTTCAGATTTCCAGCTACTGGGAGGCCGGCACGCCGATCCGCATCGACCTGGCTCCCGGCCAGGACCTCGCCGCCGACCTGCTGCAGGCCAAGGCCCGCTCACGGAGGCGCGTGGCCAACGAACTGGCCGCCGCCATGCCGGCCCGCCTGGCCGATGCCTGGGTGCAGCAGGACCCCGCCTGGCAGAAGCCTGTCAACGAGGTCGCCGACAAGGCCCTCGCCGCTCTGGCGGATCGCCTGTCGTCGTGGGAGATCACGCCCACCGGAACCGAGGGCTACCGCAAGGCCGAGGTCACGGCCGGTGGGGTGGACACGCGCGCGCTGTCCCAGCAATCGATGGAGTCGCGCCAGCCGGGCCTGTACTTCATCGGCGAGGCGGTTGATGTCACCGGCTGGCTGGGGGGCTACAACTTCCAGTGGGCCTGGTCGAGCGCATGGGCCTGCGCGCAGGCGCTGCGGAGCGCGGCGTGAGTTTTCAAGCCGCCAACCAGGAAAAAAGCGGTCCATGAAGAGCCGACATCAGGATGGGGTCCACGCGTCCACGACCCGTACCAGCTGCTGCAGCTGCCGCGCCAGCACCCATCGGTGCGCCACACCAGCAGCCGGCCCAGGATCCGCCCCCGCGCGCACAGGGGCACCTCCAGGGACGGGCCTGGCCCCTGCAGTGGCCAGGCTGTCGCTCCCCAGGTCCATCCCGGCGATCCCGCGGCAGCCGCCAGCTCGAAACGGCAGGCATCCACGAGCCGGGGAACCAGGGCCTGCGCCACCACATCCAGGCAGCGGGAAGCGTCCGGGGCTGCCGCCAGGCACGCACCGACTTCGTCGAGCAAGGCCAGCCGTGGATCCAGGGGGACGGGCCGATGCCGGATGGCGCGCGAACGGATGGAAGGGACTGGGCGTGACGGGCTGACGTACATGATCGGGGTCCTCCGGAAGCGGCGCGGCCGGGTCTGGCCCCGCGCATGTACGACTTTGGTAACAATTCCTGCCGCACAATCCCTGAGTGAGAACACCGCTTTGCATCGGCGGATTCCCCAGCTATAATGTGCGGCTTTGCTGGCAAACCCCCGGCGGCCTGATCAACCCAATAGCCGGGGAACCCCCGCTGCAAGCCCGATCTTCTTGCAGCAACTTTTTTCTGGATCCAAGAAACCGCATGACGACCATCCGTGTCAAGGAAAACGAGCCCTTCGACGTGGCCCTTCGCCGCTTCAAGCGCACCATTGAAAAACTCGGCCTGCTGACCGAACTGCGCGCCCGCGAGTTCTACGAAAAGCCCACTGCCGAGCGCAAGCGCAAGAAGGCCGCCGCGGTCAAGCGCCACTACAAGCGCGTGCGCAGCATGCAGCTGCCTAAGAAGCTGTACTGATCATTGGCACCGGGCGCAACCCGCCTGGTTCCCCGATCTCCCGGCCGCCCCCGCGGCCAGACCAGCCCGCCCGGGGACGCCCGCGCGGGCTTTTCTCTTTCGTCTGGCGGTTGTTCTTGCCGCCGCACCCACCCAGGAGACCGACATGCCCTCCCTCAAGGAACGCATCAACGACGACATGAAGGCGGCCATGCGCGCCAAGGACAGCGAACGGCTGGGCACCATCCGCCTGCTGACCGCCGCCATCAAGCAAAGGGAAGTCGACGAGCGCATCACGCTCGACGATGCCGCCGTGGTGGCGATCGTCGACAAGCTCATCAAGCAGCGCAAGGACAGCATCGAAGCCTTCCAGAAAGCCCAGCGGCAGGACCTGGTCGACAAGGAAACCGCCGAACTGGCGGTGCTGCAGGATTACCTGCCGCAGCGCCTGTCGCCCGATGAGGTGCAGGCCGAAGTCCGTGCCCTGGTGGCCGAGCTTGGCGCCTCGGGCGCGGGCGACATGGGCAAGGTCATGGCGGCAGCCAAGGCGCGTTTTTCCGGCCGGGCCGAAATGGGCCAGGTCTCGGCCGCCGTGAAAGCCGCCCTGGCGGGGTGACGAGCTTGGCCGGGGCACGTTCGCTGCTGGTGGTCGGCTCGCGAAGCTGGCTGCCCCTGCTCCAGGCCTGGGACGACTGCCGGGCCGGTGCCCCGACCCGCAGGCCATGCCACCTGGCCTGGGTCGGGCCATTTCCCCCCGACACCGCGCCGCCCGAGGGCACCGACCCCCGGCTCCTCGTGCTTGCCCAGCGTTTCGCCGCTGCGGCCTGGGGGCTGCGCCCGGGCCTGCACCGGCTGTCCTTCGAGCGGGGCCAGGTCCAGGTCACGGTGGGCGTCGGACCACCGCTGGCCATCCTGCGCGAACTGTCCGGCGGCTATGACGCGGTCGAGGTGCATCCGGGTCCCTGGGCCGGCGATGCGCTCGACGCTGAACTGCGCCGCGTGCAGGCCCCTGGCGCCCCCCAGACCGACGCGGGCCGCTGCGTGGTCGTCGGCGGTGGCCTTGCCGGCGCGGCGTGCGCCGCGGCGCTGGCGCGGCGCGGCTGGACGGTCGAGGTCCTGGATGCGGCGCCGGCGCCAGCTGCCGGGGCCTCGGG
>DAIMZU010000497.1:0-3140 GCA_036733845.1 Ramlibacter sp. | reverse complement strand
CACCCGAAGAGCCCGAGGCGCCCCTGGTCGCGGCACCGGCCCCACCCGATCCTGCCGTGGTCGATCCACAGGCGACCGCGGCCCCCCCGGCAGACACCGGCGCCGGCCAGGACGCCGCCGCCAAGGACCACTGGCCGCGCGACTCGCGCGTGAGCTATGCCCTGTCAGGACATTTCCGCGGCCCCCTGTACGGCAGCGCCCAGGTGCTGTGGCAGCGCGAAGGCGCCCGCTACGAGGCCCGCGTCACCATGGACATCAGCCTGGCCGGGACGCGCACGCTCACCAGCCAGGGCGAGGTGACGCCCGCGGGCCTGCTGCCCCGCGTGTACGAGGAGACCTGGCGCGGCAACCGGCGCCGCGTCCGGCTGGACGACCGTGAACTGGTGTTCGAATCCGGCGCCACCGCGCCGCGCCCGGCGGGGGTGCAGGACACCGCCAGCCAGTTCGTCGAACTCGGCTGGCGCTTTGCCAGCGGACGCGAAGCTTTGGAAGTCGGCCGCACGGTCGATGTGTGGCTGGCCCGCCCCGGCGCGGTCGACCAGTGGACCTACGACATCGCCGAGCGCGAGGTGCTGGCCACGCCAAAGCTGGGCGCCGTCGAAGCCTTCCGCCTCAAGCCCCGCCCGATCGCGCGCCCACGCGGCAACATCACCGCCGAGATCTGGTTTGCGCCCTCGCTGCAGTACCTGCCGGCGCGCATCCGCGTCACCCTGGGCGAGGACGCCTGGGTGGACCTGATGGTGGACACGATCGAGCAGCGTTAAGCCACCTGCTTCCGCAGATCCACCACCCGGCGCGCCTTGCCCGCGCTGCGCTCCACCCCGCCCGACGGGCGCAGTTCCACCCGCGCTGTCGCACCGATGTAGGCCTTGATCTCGTGCGCGAGCCGCCCCGCCGCGGCGTGGGCGCTTTCGCTGCCTTCATCCAGCGACGGCTGCACCTCGACGGCCACGGTCAGGCAGTCCAGCGGTCCCTCGCGCGTCAGGATGCACTGGTAGTGCGGCGCCAGTTCCTCGCGGCGCAGGATCAGCTCCTCGATCTGGCTGGGGAACACGTTGACGCCGCGCACGATCATCATGTCGTCGCTGCGGCCGGTGATCTTTTCCATCCGCCGCATCGTGCGCGCGGTGCCGGGCAGCAGGCGGGTGAGGTCGCGGGTGCGGTAGCGGATGACGGGCATCGCCTCCTTGGTGAGGCTGGTGAACACCAGCTCACCCAGTTCGCCTTCGGCCACCGGCTCGCCAGTCTCGGGATCGATGATCTCGGGATAGAAGTGGTCCTCCCAGATGGTCGGGCCGTCCTTGGTCTCGATGCACTCGTTGGCGACGCCGGGGCCCATCACCTCGGACAGTCCGTAGATGTCGACCGCGTCGATGCCCATGCGCTGCTCCAGCGCGACCCGCATGTCCTGGGTCCAGGGCTCGGCGCCGAATATGCCCAGGCGCAGGCTCGATTCACGCGGATCCACCCCCTGCCGCTCGAACTCGTCGGCGATCGCGAGCATGTAGCTGGGGGTGACCATGATGATGTCGGGCCGGAAGTCGCGGATCAGTTGCACCTGGCGCTCGGTCTGGCCGCCGCCGAAGGGCACCACTGTCAGACCCAGGTGCTCGGCACCGTAGTGGGCACCCAGGCCGCCGGTGAACAGGCCGTAGCCATAGCTCACGTGCACCATGTCGCCCGGCCGCGCGCCGCTGGCGCGGATGCTGCGCGCCATCACCTGCGACCAGGTCTGGATGTCGTTGCGCGTGTAGCCCACCACCGAAGGGCGGCCGGTGGTGCCGCTGGAGGCGTGCAGCCGGACACACTGCTCGCGCGGGACCGCGAACATGCCGAAGGGATAGTGCTCGCGCAGGTCGTGCTTGGTGGTGAACGGAAACTTCGCCAGGTCGGACAGGCTGCGGCAGTCCTCGGGGTGCACCCCGGCGGCATCGAACTTGGCGCGGTACACCGGCGAGTTGGCATAGGCGTGCGCGAGCGTGGCCTGCAGGCGCTTGAGTTGCAGCGCGCGCAGTTCGTCGACGCTGGCGGTCTCGATCGGCTCGAGCGGAAATCGGCTGGCCGGCTTCATGCGTTGGTTTCTCCCGTGTCGACCACCGTGCCGGCGATCTGCGCGCTCTTGCCGCGAAACATGGCGACCACTTCGTTGTCCTGGTTGCGCACCGTCATGTCGTAGACGCCGTGGCGGCCCTGCAGCACCCGCTCGACGCCCTCGCAGGTCAGCACGTCGCCCTCGCGCGCCGGCCGCAGGAACTCGATGGACGCGCCGGCCGCCACCGCGACCTTGTTGTAGCTGTTGCACGCAAAGGCGAAGGTCGAATCCGCCAGCGTGAAGATGAACCCGCCATGGCAGATCTGGTGGCCGTTCAGGTGCAGCGCCTGCACGCGCATGCGCATCACGGCACGGCCCGGCTCGCAGGCGAGCAGTTCCATGCCCATGGTGTCCTTTGACGCCAGGTCCACAGCGAACATCGATTCGCCCACGCGGGCGGCAAGCTGTCGAGCGTCCATCTCACTCGCCCTTGAAGCGCGCGGGGCGCTTCTGCAGGAAGGCGGTCACGCCTTCGATGTAGTCGTGCGTCGCACCGAGCGCCGACTGCGTGTCGCGTTCCAGGTCGAGTTGGGCGTCCAGACCCTGCGTGCCCGACGCATGCAGCAGGCGACGCGTCTCGACCAGCGCACGCGTCGGCATCTCCGCCAGCCGCGCGGCCAGCGCCAGCGCGGCGTCAACGCAGTCCGTGCCGTCGGGGGCGACGTCCCAGATCATTCCCCAGTCCTTGGCCTGCTGCGCCGGGAGCTTGTCACCCATCATGGCGCAGCCCATTGCCCGCGCGAGTCCCAGCTTGCGGGCGAGGAACCAGGTCCCCCCCGCATCCGGCACCAGGCCGATGCGGCTGAAGGCCTGGATGAAGCTCGCGCCCGGCGCCGCGACAGCCAGGTCGCAGGTCAGGGCCAGCGACGCGCCCGCACCCGCGGCCACACCGTTGACCGCCGCGACAGTCGGCACCCGCAGGCCCACCAGCCTGCGCACCGTGGGATTGAAGGCCTGCTCGATGACCGGCCCCGGATCCGCGCGGCGGATGAGATCCGGGCCGGGCTCGAAATCGAACTCGGCCAGGTCGGCCCCCGCGCAGAAGCCC
>DAIMZU010000496.1:0-3153 GCA_036733845.1 Ramlibacter sp. | reverse complement strand
CCCGTATCCCCCGGCCTCCACGAAGCTCCAGAACGCCGCGCCAAAGGCAGGCGTCAGCGCCTCGACGTGGAGAACGACATCCAGGTCCTTGGTGGCGCGGAATGGGAGGCCGGCGTCCTCCATGGTCAGCGTGGCGGCCGTGCCGCCAATCAGGACATATTGGTCTGCATGCTCCTCGAACCAGTGCCGGAAGAGATCCAGGCCCCTCACCATGGCAGTTGCTCCTTCAGTTCATCCAGCGCCATTCGGACCCGGTCGTCCGTGCTGTCCTGCAAGCTCAGGATCAGCGACAGCGGATCCACGGTCGCCCGTTCCGGCCCCAGAGCGGGGCTGTAGGCCCACAGCTGCCACTCGTGCGCGGCTGGCGTCGGCTCGGGCAGCACCTGCATGCCGACCTTGCTGGCGGCCTTCCACTCTGCCGGCCCAGCCGCGTACACGACAGTGGTTGGCTCAGCCACGAGGGTATGGCGCGACAGGGCGCTGAGGCCGGCGAGCCGAAGCTGCCCGACGGCGTTTGCGCTCCCGGGCACCCACACGGTTCTCTTCACGGGTGTGCGCATAAGCGGCGCTGCCCGCTCCCAGATCTGCCGCGGGTGCGAATCCATCCGCAGCCAGCGCGACCGCCCGACGGCGTACGGCTTCGCCAGCCCGGTTTTGGCGAGTTCCCTGACCACCCGCGACATCGTCATGGCCGTGTAGCCCAGTGCGCTCCCGATGGCCGAGGCTTGCCATTCGGCCTGCCAGGGCTGTCTCAACAATACGCTGATCAGCACGGCCTGAGCGGAAGGGCTCAGTGCCTCTTCAGCCGCCGGAGCACGCTGCCGGAAGTACTCGCGCAGATCCAGCCCGAGGTCGGGAAGGTAGAGTTGGTTGCCGGGCACGACGAACGGCACCCGGTGTTCGATCAGGCGCTTGCGTTCGTACGATGCCAACGCGTCCGTACCGTAGATCACCGGCTTGCCCGATACCGCCCGGACCTTGTCCATCCACCTGCGGATCTCGCTGAGCGGCGGCCGTTGCGCGGATGGCGCGAAGGCCAGCACGACGCCCTGTCCCAGCAGGACCATTTCGCTGAAACGGAAGGCGTCGCGCAGGAAATACGGCAGCTCGTCGGCACCCGCCCACGGCGTTGCGTCCTGGATGCGAAGGCCCAGGACCTGCTGCAGGTACGCCCGCACTTCTGCCTCGAAATTCTCCATTGCCCTTGCATCATAACTCTCTTTTCGCACAATAACATCTAAGAAGTTATCGTGCAAACTTCTGTTATCCAAAAACGCCACATCCCAGGGAACGCGCCGTACGGGCCGCAGGCGCGTGAGCCGTCGGCTTCCCGGCCGAGGCCGGCAGGCCCGCACCTGCGCACAGCTCCCCACGCCGGCCAGGAGGCGTTTGCACCGTTCGGCGTCGCCGGCGTGGTGCTCGGTCTGGCATGCAGCCATGCCCAGGCCCCCACCGATGGCACTGCCGGTGGCCATCGCGGGCGGGGTCACCGGCACCCCACCGACGCACGGAACGCGGAACGCAAGGTGCGTACCGTGCCCTTCGTGGAGCCGTCGACGCTGCGCGACAGCATGGCGACCTTGGCCGGCGGGAGAGCCGGCAGTCCGAGGGCTTCGCCAACCTCCACGAGCCCCGCCGTCGCGAGGCGGCGGGGAAGTGGGAGCACACCGATTCCCGCAGCCGCCGCGGAGATGGCGGTCGCCACCCCTCCCCCGCGGAACGCATCGACCCACGGCACGTTGGAGCGAACAAGCAGACGGATGGCGAGGGCGCGCACGCCACAGGTCTCCACCACGGTGATCAACGGCAGAGGCTTGCCCGCGAGTCGCGCCGTGCGGCTGGCGTACCAGCCGTAGCAGTCCTCGAAGAGCAGATCGCCATCGCGCCGCGCGCCTTGCCGGATCACCGCCACGTCCAGATCGCCCTGCTCGAAGGCCTTGCGCACCTCGCTCGAGAAGTCGACGCGCACCTTCAGGAGCAAGCCAGGATCGTGTGCGTTCACGCGCGCGATGATCTCGGGCAGCTCCGGCCCCGCGACGTGATCGCTGATCGCGATGTTGAGCTCGCGGCCCGGCACCTTCACCCCTTCCAACGCGCTCTGCTGCGCGGCCAGCAGATCCTGCGCCAGTGGTAGGAAGGCCTCGCCCTCGGTGGACAGGCGCACGTGCCTGGGCGTCCTATCGATGAGGCGCCTGCCCATCGCGGCCTCGAGCCGGCGCACCTGGGCGCTGACACCGGCCTGCGTCATGCCCAGGGCCTCGGAGGCCAGCGTGAAGCTGTGCAGCTCGGCCACCAGAACAAAGGTCTCCACGGCGGCGAGATCGAGGTGCTGGCGCATGCTGGACAACGAGCCGCTATCTCTGAAACAGCTGCTGCTGGCTTTATCTCGGCGCCCCGCGCCGATAGATTGTTCCCAATGCACCGCGACGCATGGACCCTTCCGGATTTCCATGCACGGCCCACGCCGTCCGCAGACCTTCAACCAGGGAGCAGCCATGCAACAAGTCCCCGCCGCAGCCAGGTACAAGCCCTACACACGTCTCACGATCCGGCAAGCGCCGCAATGGGAAGCCCTGTCCGGCGAACAGCGGCTGGCGATCGACATCGTGGCGCGGGTGCTCCCTTTCCGCGTCAACGCCTATGTCCTCGACCAGCTGATCGACTGGGACAACATTCCGGACGATCCGATCTACCGGCTGACCTTCCCGCACAGGGACATGTTGTTCGAGAGTGAGTTCTCGCTCTTGCATCGCATGGTCTCCAACGGCGAGCCCGACGCCGCGATCGATCCGGTGGTCCGGTCGATCCGCATGCGGATGAATCCGCACCCGGCCGGGCAGATGACGCACAACATCCCCATGCTGGACGGTGTCGCGCTGCGCGGCCTGCAGCACAAGTACCGCGAGACCGTCCTGTTCTTCCCGAGCGCGGGGCAGA
Source organism: Ramlibacter sp. (assembly GCA_036733845.1). Lineage (GTDB taxonomy): Bacteria > Pseudomonadota > Gammaproteobacteria > Burkholderiales > Burkholderiaceae_C > Ramlibacter. The sequence goes on along the minus strand of DAIMZU010000496.1, from coordinate 216 downwards.
CATGCCACGCCTACTGCACGTTCTGCTTCCGATGGCCGCAGTTCGTCGGCATGGAGGAACTCAAGTTTGATGCCAAGGAGTCGCAGGAACTGGTCGCCTACCTGCGCCGCCACCCCGAAGTCACCGACGTGCTGATCACCGGCGGCGATCCTCTCGTGATGAACGCGCGCTCGCTGTCGGAGTACCTTGAGCCGTTGCTGGCGCCCGAGCTGGCGC
>DAIMZU010000495.1:0-3174 GCA_036733845.1 Ramlibacter sp. | reverse complement strand
GGACACTGCTGTCCGGCCGCGCAACCCGGGTTGAAACTGGCTTAACGGCGGTTCGGATCCGTCGCGCGGTTGCCGATGTAGCCGCCGGCGGCAGCGCCGCCCAGCGTGCCCAGGGGGCCGCCGATCACTGCGTCACCGATCACGCCGCCGGCAGCGGCGCCGCCCAGCGTGCCGGCCGTCTGCCGGTCCATGTTGCCGCATCCAGCCAGGCCCAGCACGGCAGCGGCGGCAATCGCCGCGAGGTATTTGGATTTCATGGTTTCATCCTTCACTTGATTGACGACCGCCGAAAGGCGCGGCCTGCCTTGTGGATGACTCTAGGGAGCGGCCCGGCCCGGCCGTGTCGGAGAAGGCTGCGGCTGGGTGTCGCCCGAGCGCGACGGCGCCTGACGGCATGCGCAGACTCTGCGTGGCTGTTCTGGGGCCACGAAGATCGGCCTGCGATCCACCGGCCTCTGCATTGGAGTGAACGGCTGCCGGACGATTTACAAGGTGCGGCTGCGCGCCAGCGGCGGGTTCGCCTGGAAGTAGCCCACGATGCCGCGCATCAGGGCATCGGCAATCTCTTCCTGGTAGGACTCGCTGCGCAGCTTCTGCTCCTCTTCGGGGTTGCTGATGAATGCCGTCTCGACCAGCACGCTGGGGATGTCCGGCGCCCGCAGCACGGCGAAGCCGGCCTGCTCGACCCGCGGCTTGTGCACACGGCCGACGCCGCGGATCTCACTCAGCATGGCGCTGCCCAGGCGCAGGCTGTCGCGGATCTGGGCGCTGGTGCTCATGTCCATCAGCACCCGCGCGACGTGGGTGTCCTGCGACTTCACGTTGACGCCGCCGATCAGGTCGGCCGCGTTCTCCTTGTTTGCCAGCCAGCGCGCCGCGGTGCTGGTGGCCGCTCCCTGGCTGAGGGCAAAGACGCTCGCGCCGCGCGCCTGTGGGTTGGTGAACGCGTCCGCATGGATGCTCACGAACAGGTCCGCCTGCACGCGCCGGGCCTTCTGCACCCGCACGCCCAGCGGAACGAAGAAGTCGGCGTCGCGGGTCATGAAGGTCCGCATCGGATTGCCGTTGACCGTGGTCGCGTTGATCCGCGCCTGCAGCCGCCGTGCGATCTCCAGCACCACGTCCTTCTCGCGCGTGCCGGCCGGGCCGATGGCGCCCGGGTCCTCGCCGCCGTGACCGGGATCGAGGGCCACGATGATGAGCCGGTCGGTCTTTGCGGGCGAAGCGGCGGCTCCGGGCGCGGCGCCGGGCCGCGGCAGCTCACGCGGTCCGGGCCGCTTCTCCTGGCGGGCGATGAGCTCGCCGAGCGGGTCCCCCGCCTCGGGCGCCATGCCCGGCAGGGCCGGTCCCGTGAGCGGCTCGCGCGGCGCCTCACGCAGCCGCTCGGCGATCAGGGCTTCCAACGGATCGACCGGCCGCTGGGGGAACAGGTCGAACACCAGCCGGTGCCGGTAGGCGGCGACAGGAGGCAGGTTGAAGACCTGGGGCGCGACCTCCTGCTTGAGGTCGATGACCAGGCGGACCGTCCGCGCGGCGTACTGGCCCACGCGGATGCCGGCGATGAAGGGGTCGTCCGAACGCACCTTGGCCACGAGTTCGCGCAGCGCGATATCCAGTTCCAGGCCCTCGATGTCCACGGCCAGTCGCGGCGGATGGTTGACCAGAACGTGCGAGGCGGCGAGCGGCACATCGGACTCGAGGGTCACGCGGGTGTAGTCCTCGGCCGGCCAGACCCGCACCGCCACGATGGCCGCGCCGTGGGCGAGCCGGCGCAGCGGCAGCAGCAGCACCAGCGTGCCGGCCTGGAGCAGGGCGCGGCGCGAGGACTTCATGCCAGCATCTCCCGCCCGCGCGGCGTGCCCGCGAGCACGGTGACGCTGCGGGCGCTTTCCCCCGCCAGCTCGATGCCGATGCGCAGGTCGGCGGTGGGCAGCAGGCCAGCCGCCTTGTCCGGCCACTCGGCCAGCTTCAGCCCCGAACTCGCGAACAGGTCCCGGAAGCCCGCGTCCTCCCACTCGCGCGGGTCGTCGAAGCGGTAGAAGTCGAAGTGGGAGGCGGCGATGCGCGCGCCCGTCACGGGGTGCACGCCTTCGTGCGGCTCGACGATCGCGTAGGTGGGACTCTTGATGTGCCCGGGAACGCCGAGGGCGCGCAGCAGGTGGCGCACGAAGGTGGTCTTGCCCGCGCCAAGGTCGCCGCGCAATTCGATGAACGCATCGGCGATTTCCGGCCGCGCGGCCAGTCGCTGCGCGAACGCCAGGGTGTCCTGCTCATCCTTCCAGGTCAGCAGGAGAGGGCTCCCTACAATCGGGGGGTGTCCGGTATTGCTCAGTTCGATGGTCCTTCGCTGGTGGCCCGCATCCGCACCTGGGCCCAAGAGCTTGGATTTTCACAAATCGGCGTGTCCGGCATCGACCTTTCCGCCGCGGAGCCCGGGCTTTTACATTGGCTGTCGCAGGGTTTCCACGGTGAGATGGCCTACATGGCGGCGCACGGGCTGCGCCGCGCGCGTCCGGCGGAGCTGGTGCCGGGCACCGTGAGCGTGCTCACGGCCCGCATGGACTACCTGCCGCGCGACACGCCCCCCGGCTGGCAGGCCATCGAATTCGAACGCCAGTCCCGGCCCGGCCAGGGCGCCGTCTCCGTCTACGCACGGGGGCGGGACTACCACAAGGTGCTGCGCAGCCGGCTCCAGAAGCTGGCCGACCGCATCGCCCAGGACATCGGCCCCTTCGGTCACCGCGTCTTCACCGACTCCGCGCCGGTGCTCGAGGCCGAACTCGCGGTGCGCAGCGGCCTGGGCTGGCGAGGCCGGCATTCGCTGGTGCTGGACCGCGAGGGCGGATCCATGTTCTTCCTGGGCGAGGTGTACCTGGACATCGCCCTGCCGGCCACGCCGCCGGTCGAGCCGCACTGCGGCACCTGCCGTTCGTGTGTCGACGCCTGTCCCACCGCGGCCATCGTCGCCGACGGGCTCGTCGATGCGCGGCGCTGCATCTCGTACCTCACCATCGAGCACGCCGGCCCCATCCCCGAGGAGTTCCGGGCGGCGGTGGGCATGCGGATCTACGGATGCGACGACTGCCAGCTCGCCTGCCCCTGGAACAAGTTCGCCCGACCCGCCGTGCTGGCGGACTTCGACGCGCGGCCCGGGTTCGACGGGCAGCCGCTGGT
>DAIMZU010000494.1:0-3174 GCA_036733845.1 Ramlibacter sp. | reverse complement strand
ACAAGAACCGCATCGATGCGGAACGCCGCAAGGCGCTGGATGAGTTGGCGGCCCAGGCCCAGGAACTCGGCATGGGGTACTGACTGGATGAGTTCGCACTTCACCGTCGTCTATGACGCCTGCGTGCTCTACCCGGCACCGTTGCGCGATCTGTTGATGCATCTGGCGCTGTCGGATCTGTACCGGGCGCGCTGGAGTGACACGATCCACGACGAGTGGACGCGCAACGTGCTGGCCAGTCGGCCCGATCTCACAGCCGAGCAGTTGAACCGAACACGCCAGCTGATGAACAGCCATGTCCGCGACAGCCTGGTCACCGGGTTTGAGTACCTGATCCCGTCGATCCAACTGCCCGACGCGGACGACCGTCATGTGGTGGCCGCCGCGATTCACTCGGGCGCGAGCCTGATCGTGACCTTCAACCTCAAGGACTTTCCGCCTGAGGCGCTCAAACCCTACAACCTCGTGGCCCAACACCCCGACGACTTCATCGTCGACTTGCTGGATCTGTTCCCGGCGGGTGTGTTGGAGGCCGTAGCTCACCATCGGCGCTCACTCAAGAACCCGCCCAAGACAGCAGATGAATACCTGGACACCCTGCAGGCGCAGGGCCTGACTCAATCGGTGGCGGTCATGCGCCAATGGACTGTGGCCATGTAAACGGCCGAAGGGAGAATCAATGGGCAAGAAGACCCTGACCAACGCGCACTGCCTGCTCGAACTGATCGAGAAGGCGCATGTGACCAACCTCAAGCGCTTCAGCGGTCTGCAGGAGTGTCAGGCACTGGCCCGAGGATTTGACTGGTCGCAAGACGCGGAGACACTCCCCACCGCACTGATCGAGCACGTCCGGCACCTTCGCAAAGAGCAACGTGACCCCGCCGAACGCGAGGCACTGCGCATCCTGCGCCTGGCTTCGCCCAGAGGTGCGCAGATTCTCACCACCGTCGCAGACCAATTGCACGACAACGAGCTGATCGCTGCCTTTCTGGCCGAAGACGGCGGCGAAATCGGTCGTTCGGTCTGGATGCGCACCCATTCCGACGATGCGGCACGCTTGTTCGATGTGGCCGAATCGATCCTGAACACCGGCGACATCCGGGGCAACAAGCGCCTTTTTGATGCCTTTGACATCCCCTGCGATGACGCACCACCGTTCATCTGGAACGACGCCATCAAGAAGGATCTGGAGTCGCAGCTCACCAGCACCATGCGGCTGGCCGAGCCCTGCGAGGTCATCCATGTGCAGATGGCCGAAGAAAAGAAAAACGGCGACACCCAGCTGACGCATTACCTGGTGGTGCGTTTTGCGGGTGACCAGGTCACGGCTGTGCAGATGCTCAACCGCAGCCGCAAGAGCTTCTGCTACTTCCCTGCGCGGGACGCGACCCTTGTCTACGCCCCTGACCGCAAGGTGGTGGAGGTCTATGCGCACACCCTGTCGACACGCGCCCCGCTGGCCAATGTGCTGTCCAAACACGGTTTCAAGGCTCCGCTGTCGAGCCGACCGCTCAATCGCTCACGGTATGACCTGTCCCGCTTCGCGCTGCCACTGAAAGACACGAAACCCAAACTCGATGGCGTGCGCGTCGAGCGCCTTTATCTCACTGAAGCGAAGGCCTTGCTCGGGCACGCGACCGATACCGTCTCGCTGCACATCGACAGCGGCGAGGAACTGCACGAAGTCATCCATGAACATTGGAGCAACCACCCGTTCTCGCAACCCGGTGCCGTCCTTGGCGTGACCCTGGTCGCCGACTTGGTGTTCGATGGCGAAACGGCTGAAACGCCGCTGTCCATCGTGCTGGCCGAGCCCGGCCGATGCAGTCTGCAAGGCGAGAAAGACGCACGCTTGCGGCAGGCTGGGACGCAGTTGCTCGAAGCCTTGGGCGTGCTCAAGCCCCTGCACCCGGGGTCAGGAATCGATGACCCGAAACTGGTGGTGCAGGTCGCACGCCTGCTGGAGTACGCCACCAACACGATGGACGGCTTCGCCCTGGCGCAACTTGGTATCGACATCGACCGCTTCGAGGACGAGGGCATCATCACGGAGGGTGACCGGATCATCGAGAAGGTCGTCGAACTGGCAAACGGTGAGCACACCAGCGTCAAACTGGAGCGCTGTGCCGATGGCAATCAGGTACGTTACCGCGATCCACTGACGGGGGCGGATGTGGTGCTGCCCGCCAAGCACGCCCGGCGCTGGAAGGTGCACCTGAACTGGCTGCGCGAGGAGATCATCACGGCGCTGGGCACTGCACTGCAGAGTGTGCGTGGCAAGCACCAGGACGAAGAGCCGATTTTTCTGGGGGAGCTTGATATCGATGGCCATGACATTGCGCTGTACTTCGCGGCCAAGATGTCCAGCGAGCGCCAGTACGCCAAGGTCGATACCGCCTTGCGCCTGCGTCCACGCAGCGTCCCCGGCATCCTGCTGACCACGGCATCGGAACCCTTTCCGTTTGCCGGAACTAACGTGGTGATACCCATCGAGGACGTGCTGTCTGCTGCTGGTGCAACGACGGCCATCGACTTGGCGCAGTTGAAGCTGGCCTATCGCCACGGGCAACTGGCTGCCATGGGCGGCACCTCGGTTGCGCTGAAGCTCTCTCCGGATGGGTATGCCGCCACGCTATACCTCCCTGGACAAGCACCGTGGAAGGTGACGAACAAAGCCAAGATCATGGTGCTGCAGCGTTTGGTCGATGCCCATGCAGCGGGCTCGCCGCACGTGAACACCAAGAAGCTGATGGAGGACACGGGCTGCGCTTCGCCATCCAACCTGTTCACCAGTAAAAACTCACCGTGGCGCAACTACCTCGTTCGGGTCAAAGGCTCGCATGCCTGGCAATTGAATCTGCCGACCGTTGACGCCCCTGTCGAGGACGATGACCAGCCAGAAGCCGCCTCCGAAGTCATGGAGGATGCATGACCGGCGTCGCGTACAAATGGCAGTTCGCATCACGGTTTCGGCGGCATGCCTTCGGCTGGCGTTCGGACACGCCCATCCAGCGCATCAAGGAGGCCTTGGCCGAGATCAAGCAGGTGGCCCGCAAGGAGCCGGTGCTGGCCGCCGAGGGTGCCGTTACCTTGCTGGAGAAGATCTCGCCCGCACTGGAGCAGGTAGACAGCTCCTCCGGGGCGCTGGGCTCCGCCGTGAACAAAGCCATCGAG
>DAIMZU010000493.1:0-3176 GCA_036733845.1 Ramlibacter sp. | reverse complement strand
CCTCCCGGTGACGCGACACGGCCCAGCGGCTCTGGCGCTGCGGGCGCGGGCGGCACCCGCTGACGCTGGAGCGGGCGGCACCCCCCTGCCGCCCGGCCCCTGCCGCAGGCAGGTCGAGTACGGCCTCCAGCTTCAGGGCGCCGGCCCTTCCTGCGGCTCGCCGGCTGCGCTGGCCTTGAGCCAGCACTGCCGCGCACAGTAGTCCACCAGCGAATCGATCTCGGTGGACTTGTCGAACACCGCGTCCACGCCCAGCTGGGCGCAGCGCTTGCGCACGTTCGCATTGACGTAGTTGCTGAAGATCACGACCTTCTGCTCCGGCCGTCTCCCGGCGAGCTTCTGCACCAGGTGCATGCCGGTGCCCTGCTGCAGGAACAGGTCGACGATGAGCAGGTCCCAATCTTGCGGATGGGCTTGCAGCCAGGCCAGCGTTTCGTTCTCGGTGCCGCTGGTGGCGACGACACGCACGGCGGTGAGCTCCTCCAGGGTGCCGACCAGGTTCTCGCGTATCGTCGGGTTGTCCTCGACGACGTAGGCGTTCAGGCAGGACGGTTCCATGGGTAGGCTGGGGCCAAGGTAGCAAGTCGTTACCACTGTACAGGGCTTGCTGTTGAGTCGCTACGGAAACCGGCGGGTTCGGCTGTAGGACGCGGCCGATCACTTCTGCCGAGTGCGCGGGCTTAACATGGGCAGGCGATGACGCAAGCTCCCGATCTTTCCGGATTTCCCCCTCCCCAGCCACTCGAGCCGGGCGCGAGTTTCGTGGGCTTGCTCGAGCAGGCGGCCGAGGCGGGCCTCTGGGCCCTCGATGCCGCCTCCGGCGAGCTGCGCTGGTCGGCGCGAATGGCGGGCCTGCTGGGGGCCAGCGCGCCGGTGCCGGGGTCCGAGTTCGACTTCATCTCACCCGACTGGCGCGACGAGGTCGCTTTCCTGGTCCGTCGCTGCGCCCAGCAGGGTGATGGCTTCGACCGCGAAGTCCAGGTGCTCAAGGCGGACGGGCGGCTGACCTGGGTGCGCCTGCTCGGCCAGGCCGTGCGTGACAGCCAGGGCCGCATCCTGCGCGTCGAAGGCGCGGTCCAGGAACTCGCGCCGCACCAGCAGGCTGATTCCGCGCCCGGTGGCGGCCTGCTTCGGGACACGGTGGGCTGGGGCCTCGCGGGGGAGGGTGCGGGCTTCGTCACGCTCGACCGCGAAGGGCGTTTCACCTACCTCAACCAGGAAGCCGAGCGGCTGATCGGCCAGCCGGCCGGACGCCTGCACGGGCGGCCGCTCTGGAACATCTTCCAGAAAACGGTGCGCCTGCGGGTGGAAGAACACGTGCGCGCGGCCGTCGAGCAGCACCACGCTCTTGAGGTCGAGGAGCTCGACTCGCGCCAGAGCGAGTGGCTGGAACTGCGGGGCCAGCCCTTCGCCAGCGGCCTGGCCATCCATGTGCGCAACGTCACCGCGCGGCGCCGCTCGCAGGAACAGCTTCGGCTGCTCGAGGGCAGCATCGCGCGCCTGAACGACATCGTCATCATCACCGAGGCCGGGCCCTTCAACGAGCCGGGCCCGCGCATCGTGTTCGTCAACGAAGCATTCGAGTCCCGCACCGGCTACTCCCGTGACGAGGTCCTGGGCCGGTCCCCGCGCCTGCTCCAGGGGCCGCAGACGCAGCGCGACAGGCTCAACCAGGTCCGCGCCGCGCTCGAGCAGTGGAAGCCGGTCCGGGTCGACCTGGTCAACTACCGCAAGGACGGCGAGACCTTCTGGGTCGACCTGGACATCTCCCCGGTCTGGGACCGCTCGCGCAAGCTCACGCACTGGGTGGCGGTCGGGCGCGACGTCACAGAGCGCAAGGCCAACGAGGAGAAGATCCGCTACCTGGCTTTCTATGACGCACTGACGCGGCTGCCGAACCGGCAACTGCTGCTGGACCGCCTGCATGCCCTTCTGCTGCGGCGCGACTGGAGCGGCGAGGGTGCGCTCATGTTCATCGACCTCGACAACTTCAAGGTCCTCAATGACACGCTCGGCCACCAGAAAGGCGACCTGCTGCTGCAGCAGGTGGCCGACCGCCTGCGCGCGAGCGTGTCCGAGCACGACACTGTTGCCCGCCTGGGCGGGGACGAGTTCGTGGTGCTGCTCGCGCCGCACGGAGGCGCCCACGAAGAGGCGCATGCGGCGGCGAGCGTCGTGGCCGACCGCATCCTGGCGGCGCTCGGTGAGCCCTATTCCCTGCCCGGGTACCTGCATCACAGCACCTGCAGCATCGGCGTGACGCTGTTCGGCCGCGCCCCCTGGACGGTCGGTGAACTGCTCAAGCAGGCCGACCTGGCCATGTACCAGGCCAAGCGTGCGGGCCGCAACACCGTGTGCTTCTTCGATCCGCACATGCAGGCGGTGGCCAGCGCCAGCGCTGCCATGGCCGCCGACCTGCGGCAGGCCTGGCGCCAGGAGCAGTTCCTGCTGGAGTACCAGCCCCAGGTGGACACCCACGGGCGCATGACGGGCGCCGAGGCGCTGCTGCGCTGGAACCACCCCCAGCGGGGCCGGGTGCCGCCTTCGCAGTTCATCCCGACGGCCGAGGAGACCACGCTCATCCTGACCATTGGCCGCTGGGTCCTCGACCGCGCCTGCGAGCAACTCGCGCTGTGGGCCGGGCGACCCGACCGCGCGCACCTCAGCATCTCGGTCAATGTCAGCGCCCGCCAGTTCCGGCATCCCGAGTTCGTCGACGAGGTCATGGAGGCGGTGATGCGCACCGGCATCGAACCCGGCAAGCTCAAGCTCGAGCTGACCGAGTCGCTGCTGGCCGACGGCTTCGACATCACGGTTGCCAAGATGGGCAACCTCAAGGCCATGGGCGTCGCGCTGTCGCTGGACGATTTCGGGATGGGGTATTCGTCGCTGGCCTACCTCAAGCGCCTGCCACTGGACCAGCTCAAGATCGACCGCGAGTTCGTGACCGACCTGCTCACCGACGCCAACGATGCGGCAATCGCCCGCACCATCATCGCCCTGGCCCAGAGCCTGGGGCTCGATGTCGTTGCGGAAGGGGTCGAGAACGAGGCGCAGCGCGAGTTCCTGTCAGGACACGGCTGCGGAGGGTTCCAGGGCTTCCTGTTCTGCGCGCCGCTGCCCATCGATCGGCTCGAGGCCTTCATCGACGCGAATGCCCAGGCCCATGCCCCGGC
>DAIMZU010000492.1:0-3189 GCA_036733845.1 Ramlibacter sp. | reverse complement strand
TAGTCCCCCAGCGCCGGCCCCTGCGAGACGTGCAGCGCCACAGCCGGAGTGGTCCGCGGCGTGCGCACGCGCAGCACGCCGGGAGGGGCTTCGCGCCCGAGCGTCTGCAGGCGGGCCGCGCCTTCGGCGCGCGCGGCGACGGCCAGGGGAGCGTCGGCGCCGCGCTGTCCGGGGAGTATCCAGTCGAGAACGAGCTCGCCGCGGACGGCGGGCGGACCGTCTTCCCGGCCCCAGCAGGCCTCGCAGTCGGCACTGATGAAGCGCTCGACGAGCGCGACGGGCCGCGGTACTCCGGTGCTCGAGCAGGACTGGCCCCACTGCGCGCGCGCTCCGCCCGGCAGGGCCAGGAGGAGTGCGCAGGCTGTCAGGGCGATGGCGTGGCGCATCGGCATCGGGCTCCCCGGTTTCTACAATGGTGCATGTTCGCAGACAATCCGCAGTTCCCGCCCCCCGTCGACCCGATGAGCTCGCCTCTGCTGGGCCCATTGAACGACGAGCAGCGCGCGGCGGTCAGCCTGCCGGCGGAGCATTCGCTGATCCTGGCGGGCGCCGGCTCGGGCAAGACGCGGGTGCTCACCACCCGCATCGCCTGGCTGCTGTCCACAGGGCAGGCGTCGCCCGGGGGGATCCTGGCGGTGACCTTCACCAACAAGGCTGCCCGGGAGATGATGACCCGGCTGGGCGCGATGCTGCCGGTGAACGTGCGAGGCATGTGGATCGGCACCTTCCACGGCCTGTGCAACCGCTTCCTGCGCGCCCACTACAAACTCGCGGCGCTGCCGCAGTCGTTCCAGATCCTGGACACGCAGGACCAGCTCTCGGCCATCAAGCGACTGGTGCGGCAGCACAACGTCGACGAGGAACGCTTTCCGCCCAAGGAGCTGCTGTGGTTCATCGCGGGGTGCAAGGAGGAGGGCATGCGCCCGCGCGACGTGCCGGCCCGCAGCGACGAGGACCGTCGCCGCGTCGAGTTCTACCAGCTCTATGACGAGCAGTGCCAGCGCGAGGGGGTGGTCGACTTCGGCGAGCTGATGCTGCGCAGCTATGAACTGCTGCGGGACAACGACCCCCTGCGCGAGCATTACCAGCGCCGCTTCCGGCACATCCTGATCGACGAGTTCCAGGACACCAACCGGCTGCAGTACGCCTGGATCAAGATGTTCGCCGGGCCGGGCAACGCCGTGTTCGCGGTGGGCGACGACGACCAGAGCATCTACGCCTTCCGGGGCGCGCGCGTGGGCAACATGGCCGATTTCGTGCGCGAGTTCGCGGTGCGCCACCAGATCAAGCTGGAGGAGAACTACCGCAGCTACAGCAACATCCTCGACTCGGCCAACGCCCTCATCAGCCACAACAAGGGCCGCCTGGGAAAGAACCTGCGCACAGCGCAGGGGCCCGGCGAGCCGGTGCGCGTCTACGAGTCGCCGACCGACCAGGCCGAGGCCCAGTGGATGGTCGAGGAGATGCGCCACCTGGTGCGCGGCGACGGCGTGGACGGCGCCCTGCCGCGGCACGAGATCGCGGTGCTCTATCGCAGCAACGCGCAAAGCCGCGTGATCGAGACCGCGCTGTTCAATGCCGGGATGCCCTACAAGGTCTATGGCGGACTGCGCTTCTTCGAGCGCGCCGAGATCAAGCACGCGCTGGCGTACCTGCGGCTGCTGGAGAACCCCAACGACGACACCTCCTTCCTGCGGGTGGTCAATTTCCCGCCGCGGGGCATCGGCGCCCGCAGCATCGAGCAGCTGCAGGACGCTGCCCGCGCCGCGGGCTGCTCGCTGCACGACGCGGTAAGCGCGACCACCGGCAAGGCAGGCGCGAACCTGGGCGCCTTCGTCGCGAAGATCGACGTGCTGCGAGAGCGGACCGAGGGCATGGGCCTGCGCGAGATCATCGAGGCGGTACTGCAGCACTCGGGCCTGCTGGACCACTACCGCGCCGAGCGCGACGGCGCCGACCGGGTCGAGAACCTCGAAGAACTGGTCAACGCCGCCGAAAGCTTCGTCACGCAGGAGGGATTCGGCCGCGATGCGGTGGCCCTGCCGCTGGACGAGTTGTCGCAGTCACCGGCCAGCCAGGGGCTGGACCCGTCGCTGCCGATGGCGGACGCGCAGGCACCGGTCCCGGATGCCGAAGCCCTGGCGCCGGACGCCGATACCGGTGAAACCCTGTCCCCGCTCGCCGCCTTCCTCACGCATGCGGCCCTCGAAGCCGGAGACAACCAGGCGCAGGCGGGCCAGGATGCGGTGCAGCTGATGACGGTGCATGCGGCCAAGGGGCTCGAGTTCGACTGCGTGTTCGTCAGCGGCCTCGAGGAAGGCTTGTTTCCGAGCGAGCGCTCGATGTCCGACCACGATGGCCTGGAGGAAGAGCGCCGCCTGATGTACGTGGCCATCACGCGGGCACGCAAGCGGCTGTACCTGAGCCACTCCCAGACCCGGCTGCTCCATGGCCAGACCCGCTACAACATCCGCAGCCGGTTTTTCGATGAGCTGCCCGAGCACGCGATCAAATGGCTCACCCCCAAGCGGCAGCCGATGCAGGCCGGAGGCTGGGGCGGCGCGCGGCAGGGCTTCGGCGGATCCGGGGGCGGATGGTCGCCGCGCGAATCGGCCCCGACTGTCTTCTCCAGCCCGCCGGTGCCTCCGCGCAAGTCCGAGCCCGAGCACGGCCTGCGCGCCGGGATGAAGGTCTTCCACACCAAGTTCGGCGAGGGCAAGGTGCAGCAGCTGGAGGGCTCGGGGGCCGACGCGCGCGCGCAGGTCAGTTTCGGACGTCACGGCGTGAAATGGCTGGCGCTGTCGGTGGCCAAGCTGACGCCGGTGGACTGAGGATGCGCGCCCCGCGCAGGCGCAGCCAGCCGGCTGCGCCCGGTGGGCTGGTCAGTCGTCCAGGTGGTGCCAGTCTTCCTCTCGCAGTTCCTTGAGGAAGGTCATCACCTCGTCCAGGACGCCCTGGCTGTCGGCCCATTCGAGGTGGTCACGCAGGCACAGCCGCTTTGGAAGGGCCGAGGTGGCCCGCCAGGCGCCCTCCGACAGGGGAGGCGCCGGGTGCACGTGGCGTCCGGTGGTCACCTTGTTGGGCAGCATGTCATACAGGCGCTGCCAGTGTTCCGGGCGGGGACAGACGCGATTGAGCCGCCGGCATTCGGCCACCGCCTGCTCCAGGGTGACCCGCGCGGGTGCGGCC
>DAIMZU010000491.1:0-3193 GCA_036733845.1 Ramlibacter sp. | reverse complement strand
TCCCACCCCTCCGGCTTGTCGTCGGGTGGCATGAGGATGGCGACCGAGGTCGCGCCTGCCTGCAAGATCGCCTGCGACGCGCGGTCGGCGTAGTCCCACCCTGGCGCATCGCGGTCGGGCCAGATCAGCACCGTCTTGCCAGCCAGTGGCGACCAGTCGGTCTTGTCGACCGGGGCGTTGGCACCGTGCATGGCGGTGGTGGCCACCACGCCGCTGGCGATCAAGGCCTGCGCGCACTTCTCGCCCTCGACCAGGACGATGTGGCTTGCCGCAGCAAGGCCGGGCTGGTTGAACAGCGGGCGCGGCTCGGGCGGGGCCATCTTGCGGCGCTTCGCGTCCCACGGTCGGAATTCCTTCTTGCCTCCCGGTGGGTCATAGCGATAGACGACGGCGATCAGCTTGCCACCGGCATCGAAGTAGTCCCATTTCGCCGTGGCCGGGCCGAGGTCGTCGACGGGCGCTTCCTTCTTCGCCTTGCGCACTGGCACCGACCGCGACCGCCCGAGCAGATCGGCAGCTTCATTCAGCACGCGAGGAAAATCGGTGTGGACGTTCGCACCGAGATAGGCCGCGATCAGGGCGAAGATGTCGCCGCCATCGCCGGTGGCACGATCCGTCCACAGACCGGCCTTCTCACCTTCCAGCACCACCTCGAGGCTGTCACCTGGACTGCCGAGGATGTCGCCGATCAGGAACTTGCCACGGCGCTTCTTGCCAGCCGGAAACATCGTGGTCAGCACCGACTCCAGACGCGCAAGCAAGTCGGCGCGAATCTCGTCTCGTTCAGATTCCCTGTTGTGCTCCGCAGGTTGGGTTGTGTCGTTGAAGTCGATCATTCGGCTCCCTCGACAGGTGCGTCCGCATCTTGGGAATCACGGCCCTGAACGGCGGTGGTACGCGTGGCCCACGCAGAGAGTTCGGACAGCCGGTAGCGCACCAGACCACCCATCAGGTAGTGCGGAATCCGGTACTTGGTGCGCATCGCGTGGTCGGCGAACCAGTAGTACGGCAGGCGCAACGCTGCGGCCGCCTGCTTGGCATCGATCATCGGCTCGATGCCGGTGGCCGGGGTGTTGTTGTCGGTCATGCTTGTGTTCTCCAGCAGCGGTCTTGCCACGCGCACATCCGGCACTCGAAGTGGGTCGGGTCATTGAAGGCGCGCGGCAGGAGATCTCCCGCTTCGGTCGCCGTGATGACCTTCACCGCCCGATCCGACATTCGCTGGGCCAGGGCTGCGTCAAAGGGCACGGCCTCGGTGTAGATCTCCATCGTGTCGGCGTTGAGCGCCGTGAAGATCGCCGGGTGCTCGTGCAGTTCGAGATAGGCTTGGTAGATCGCCACTTGCGCGGCGTAGACGGGCTTGGCCACGGCGAGCCGGTTCTTCTCCAGCTCGCGCCAGGACTTCATGCCGAGGCACTTGTTTTCCCAGAGCGCCGGGTAGGCAAAGCCCTCCGGGCCATCGACGATGACGCCGTCGATGTGGCCCTGCAGACGGCCATCAGCCACTGAGAAGCCAAACTGCTCGCCATCGGCCCTGCGGGTACGCAAGTCGAAACCGGCGTCGCGCAGCCACGCGACCATGCAGTCCTCCATGACGTGGCCGCGCTCGAAGATGCGCAGCATCCGGCCCGGGGTGTCCCGGCCGTGATCGACGGGAGCCTTGGCGTACTCAAACTGCAGCGCACGCTCGCAGGCAGCGCCCAACCGCGAGGCACCAAGGTACTGGCGCTCGGACTGCTGGGCTCGCGCCCGCTGCATCCCGGCGTCGACCAGCGCAGTGATCTGGCCCGAGATGCTCGAAGTGGAGTTGAAGTCCATCATGGCTTCTTCCCCTTCGGTTCTTCCCAAGGCAGGTCGTCGTCCAGATCCGCGAACGGATTGGCTGCACTCGGTGTCATGGGGTCGGGCGTTGGCGTCATGCCGCGCACGGGCGGGTACTTGCTCGCCTCGTGGTGCTCAACCATCGCCTCGGTATAGCAAGTGACGATGGCGTCGATCACCTGCAGCGCCTCGGCTTCGGAGTAGTTGCCCAGCGGTTTGGTGAAGCCGATCTCGCCTGCCGCCTCGCCGAAGGACTTGAGGCACTTGCGTATCGCGGCCAGCTCGATATCAGAGGGATCGATCATGGCGACCCCCTTGATGTCGGTCCGACCATCCTTGGCGCGCAGCCAGTTGCCGTACATCGCGTGGAACGCGGATTGGCAGCGCTGCGAGCAGAACACCCAGTCGATGGGGTAGCGCCGGGGATCGCCGATACCGTGTCGGTTGTCGGTGTGACCGAATCCCCGGGCCTGTCGTTTGCAGACCCAGCATTTCACGCCCCCTCCTCAAAGTCTTCGGCCAGCAGCGCCAGCTGCAGCGCGCCGCCAGCGAAGGCCGCTTCACAGCGGCGGTCGAAGTCGCGGTAGCAGGTCGAGCTGCGCGCAATGGCGGTGACCGCGTGAATCTGCGTTTCCAGACGGGCGAGGCCCTGATCGGACAGCCACTGGTGGTGCTTCTGCGAGATGCCCTTGCGGGCGCGAATCTCGTCGATCAGCGTGGCCGGCAGCACCGGGCCGTAGACCCAGCGCTGCGTGATCTGACCGACAACGTGGGGCGGGTTCTGGTCGTGGCCCTGGTACTTCCAGCCGAACAGCCGGTAGAGGGCGCGGTAGTAGTCCGGGTGGAAGCGGCGCTCCCACGAAGAGCACGACTGGCGCAGCAGCTTGGAGATCAGTTCCTGCAGCGCGTCAGGCGCGCGGTGGTACTGGTAGCCCGTCGCCTCGTCGATCAGCGCGACCTCGCCGGTGGTGGCCAGCGCGCGCATGATCTTCATGCAATTGGGCACGATGCCCTGGCGGGCCTTGTGCAGCGTGCCGTTGATGGCCGCGCTGACCACCGCCGACGCGACGTCGGCAATGATCCCGGCCGGGAAGAACTGCGCCTGCCGACCTGACGGCAACAGAATCGGCTCACGAGTTTTCTCCAATGACGACAAGGACTTAGGAGCGAAGTCGGCAAGAAACCGGGCAAATCGGCCACCCTTGTGCGTCTCGTGGAAACCCAGCAGCTTGGCCAGTTGGCGACGAACGTAGCCACGCTCGCCGCCCTTGAGGACGACGGCCTCGCATTGCAGATCGCCGAAGCGCACGACGCCGTAGTGACTGGCAGTGAGGACGGATGCATTCATAGCCGTCTCCTCACTGAGCCCAGG
>DAIMZU010000490.1:0-3194 GCA_036733845.1 Ramlibacter sp. | reverse complement strand
CCCCAACGTCGGCAAGTCAACCCTCTTCAACCGGCTCACGAAGTCGCGCGACGCGATCGTCGCCGATTTCGCCGGCCTCACGCGTGACCGGCATTACGGCAACGCCCGCCTGGGCCAGCACGAGTTCATCGTCATCGACACCGGCGGCTTCGAGCCCACCGCCGAGAGTGGCATCTACGTGGAGATGGCCAAGCAGACGCGCCAGGCCGTCGCCGAGGCCGACGTGGTGGTCTTCGTGGTCGACGCCCGGGCCGGCCTGTCCGCCCACGACCACGACATCGCCAACTACCTGCGCAAGCTCGGCAAGCCCACCTTGCTGGTGGCGAACAAGGCCGAGGGCATGACCGAAGGCGCGCACCAGCTGGCCGAGTTCTATGAGCTCGGGCTCGGCGACGTGCTGCCCGTCTCGGCCTCGCACGGCCAGGGCGTGCGCAGCCTCGTCGAGGAAGCGCTGGCCAAGCTCGACCTCCCCGAGCCCGCCGAAGACGAACCCCCCACCGAAACCGGCGTCATCAAGCTCGCCGTCGCGGGCCGGCCCAACGTCGGCAAGTCCACCCTCATCAACACCTGGCTTGGCGAGGAGCGGCTGGTCGCCTTCGACATGCCGGGTACCACCCGGGACGCCATCACTGTTCCCTTCGAGCGCGGCGGCCAGAAGTTCGAGCTGATCGACACCGCCGGGCTGCGTCGCAAGGGCCGGGTGTTCGAGGCCATCGAGAAGTTCTCGGTGGTCAAGACGCTCCAGGCCATCGAGTCCGCCAACGTGGTGCTGCTGCTGCTCGACGCAACGCAGGGCGTCACCGACCAGGACGCCCACATCGCCGGCTACATCGTCGAGAGCGGCCGTTCGGTTGTCATCGCGGTGAACAAGTGGGACGCGGTCGACGCCTACGAGCGCGAACAGGTCCAGCGCCAGGTCGAATCGCGCCTGCCCTTCATGAAGTTTGCCGAGATGCACTTCATCTCGGCCGTCAAGCGGCAGGGACTCGGCCCGGTCTGGAACTCGATCACGCAGGCGTACCGCTCGGCCATGTGCAAGATGTCCACGCCGGTGCTCACCCGCCTGCTGCTCGAAGCCGTGCAGCACCAGGCGCCCAAGCGCTCGGGCATGTTCCGCCCCAAGCTGCGCTACGCCCACCAGGGCGGCATGAACCCGCCGGTGGTCGTCGTCCATGGAAACTCCCTCGAGCATGTCACCGACGCCTACAAGCGCTTCCTCGAGGGGCGCATCCGCAAGGAATTCAAGCTCACCGGCACCCCGATGCGCATCGAGATGAAAACCTCGAAGAATCCCTACGCGGACAAGGAGTAGGGCGCATTGCGCCCCGGGGCGGCGTGGGTGCACAAGACCATTGAACTCCCCGGCCGCGCCCCCACTCTGATCCAGTGCGAGACATCCCGAGGGCCTACTTGTCAAGCGGCCTTGCTGTGGTAAGGTGCAAATTCCAACAAACTTCCGAACACGGAGAATATCGTGAGCAACAAAGGGCAGCTATTACAAGACCCCTTCCTCAACACCCTGCGCCGCGAGCACGTGCCGGTCTCGATCTACCTGGTCAACGGCATCAAGCTGCAGGGCCAGATCGAATCCTTCGACCAGTATGTTGTCCTGTTGCGCAACACGGTGACGCAGATGGTCTACAAGCACGCCATTTCCACCATCGTTCCCGGGCGGGCCGTGAACTTCTCCACGGCCGAGAGCAGCGAGCCATCCGCAGGCTGACCCATCGCCAGCGCGCAGGTCGCGCACCCCGGGTCCCCAGAACCACCTGATCCGGGTCCACCACCTTGCAAGATACCCATTCCACTCCCGCCGCATCCGCCCTGCTGGTCGGGGTCGACTTCGGCGCCCCCCACTTCGACCAGGAACTCGAGGAACTCGGCCTGCTGGCCCAGACAGCCGGCCTCGAGCCAGTGGCTCGCGTGACCTGCAAGCGCAAGGCCCCCGATGCGGCCTTGTTCATCGGCAGCGGCAAGGCCGACGAGATCAAGGCACTCGCCGCCGAAACCGGCGCGGCCGAGGTCCTCTTCGACCAGTCGCTCAGCCCGGCCCAGCAACGCAATCTCGAGCGCCACCTGGGGCTGCCGGTCAACGACCGAACCTTGCTCATCCTCGAGATCTTTGCGCAGCGCGCCCGAAGCCACGAGGGCAAGCTCCAGGTCGAGCTGGCCCGGCTGCAATACGTCAGCACGCGCCTCGTGCGGCGCTGGTCGCACCTGGAGCGTCAGACCGGCGGCGCCGGCGTGCGCGGCGGCCCGGGCGAGAAGCAGATCGAACTCGACCGCCGAATGATCGGCGACGCCATCAAGCGCACCCGCGATCGCCTCGAGAAGGTCAAGAAGCAGCGGCAGACGCAGCGGCGCCAGCGCGAGCGCCAGGGCGCTTTCAACATTTCGCTGGTGGGCTACACCAACGCCGGCAAGTCCACGCTCTTCAATGCGCTGGTCAAGGCCCGCGCCTATGCCGCCGACCAGCTCTTCGCGACCCTGGACACGACCACCCGGCAACTCTACCTCGGAGATGGCGAGGGCGGCGGACGCTCCGTGTCGCTGTCCGACACCGTCGGCTTCATCCGCGACCTGCCGCACGGCCTCATCGACGCCTTCCAGGCCACGCTGCGCGAAGCCGTCGACGCCGACCTCCTGCTGCACGTGGTGGACGCTTCCAGCCCCGGTTGGCCCGAACAGATCGCGCAGGTCCAGGGCGTGCTCGAGGAAATCGGAGCTGCCGGCGTGCCCCAGCTGCTGGTGTTCAACAAGGTCGATGCCTTGCCCGATTCGCAGCGCCCGCGCCAGCCGCGCGACAGCTACGAGCTCGATGGGAGGTGCGTTCCGCGCATCTTCGTCAGCAGCCGCACCGGCGAGCATCTCGAGCTGTTGCGCCAGGCCTTGGCCGAGGCGGTCCTGGAGAGTCCTGGCTCATCCTTGAAGGAAATCCCGGAAATGCATGAGACTGGCGGCTGATTGGGCACAATGCGTCTGTCGTCCTGATGGAAATATTACCGGCCGCACCTGGACGTTCATCCGCGCGGGCCGAGGCACCAAGAAAGAGAAGCGTCACGAATGAACCTGCAATTTCCCAGCCGTGAGGGCTGGCGCAGCCGCCTGCGGGGCATGTTCAACCTGAACGACCCGCGCTGGGGCCGGGGGGATGACACCCGCGCCGACAACAACCGCCCCGACCAGGGCGGGGG
>DAIMZU010000489.1:0-3206 GCA_036733845.1 Ramlibacter sp. | reverse complement strand
GTACTGGCTGAAGACCTGGTTCATCGGCATGATCTCGGCAAGGTCGGCCAGGTAGATCACCACCTTGTGCACGTCTTCGAGGGACGAGCCACCGGCTTCGAGGATGGCCTTGAGGTTCTCGCAGACCTGACGCGTCTCGGCTTCGATGCCGCCAGCCGCGAGCTGGCCGGTGGCGGGGTCCATTCCCAGTTGCCCCGACGTGTAGATCCAGTCTCCCACCTTGATGGCCTGGGACAGCGGCACCTTCACAGGGGGGATCTTGTCGGAATGGACAACGCTTCTCTTCATGTTCATGGCTCCGGTGAGGTTGATTGCGCCAGACAGGATGTCTGCGGTCCGCAGCTTCGGCCAGGAGGGAAATGATGGCAAGCAGTTTCTTGCGCGTTCACGCGGCTGCAGGACCCGGGACGAAGACGTCGCTGAAAAAGCTCGCCGCAGGCAGTCCGAGCCCATCCACGCAAGCTGCCCGAACGGCGGACACCATGGCAGGAGCGCCGCAGGCATAGACGTCCCAGCCGGACAGGGTGTCGAAATGGGCCCGGATCGCCGCGTCTGCGCGGCCGTGGAAGGCGCCGAGTTCCAGGGCATCGGCCGCATCCTCCAGCGCACCGATGAACCGGAAGTCCGGCAATGCCTTGCGCCAGCGTTCGACCGCCTCCGGCAGGTACAGGCCGGCGCGCTCGCGCGCGCCCCACACCAGGGTCACCGACCGGGGCAGGCGGCGACGGGCCATGTCGTCGATCAGGGACTTGATGGGTGCGAAGCCGGTGCCGCCCGCCACGCAGAGCATGGGCGCGGTGGAGTCCTCGCGCAGCTCGAAGTGCCCGTACGGCAGCTCGACCTCGAGGGTGTCTCCCGGTGCCAGGTGCGGCACGGTCTGCGTGAACAGCCCGCCTGGCAGGTGGCGCACGTGCAGCTGGAGGGTGTCGCTCTCGTGCGGCGGGTTGGCCATGGAGTAGGACCGGCGGCTGCCGTCGGGCAGCAGCACCTGCAGGTACTGCCCGGCCTTGAAGCGCGCGCGCTTGCCGGCCGGCAGCCGCAAGACCAGGATGTTCACATCGGGCGCGACGCGGGTGTTGCGGAAGACCTTCACCACCAGGCGCTTGCGTGCCTCGGGGTCCACGCGCGACCACGCGGTGGGCGCGATCTCGAGGTCCGAGACGGGCGTGCACTGGCAGTACAGCACCTGTCCCGCGGGCGTGGCATCGCCCGACGCCGCGGGGCTGCAGCGGACCTCTCCGGTGACGATGCCCCCCGCGCAGTTGCCGCACACCCCTTTGCGGCATGAGTACGGCATCTCGATGCCTGCCCGAAGCGCGCTGTCGAGGATGCTTTCGCCATCGGCGCACTCGAATGCGTGTTCGGCGCCGGCGATCCGGATGCGATGGGTCATGCCGACCTCGTGGTTTCTGCTTCAGGTTTCAGGAGAGTCCGCCGACCAGCCGCAGGCTGCGCAGCAGGGCATCGGGACGGGCGCGGCCGGTGCCGGCGATGTCCATCGCGCTGCCATGGCCGGTGCTGGCCAGCAGCACGCCGGCGCCGATGGACAGCGCACTCGCCCCCTGGGGCGCCAGCAGCTTGACCGGGATGTGCCCCTGGTCATGCAGCATGGCGACGTAGAGGTCGCGCGGCTGGCGCGCATGGTCGGCCAGCAGGGCGTCGCCGCCGCGGGGTCCGTCCACCTCCAGCCCGGCTTCGCGCAGCCGGGCTGCGGCGGGCACGGTGCAGGCGGCGTCCTCGGGGCCGAACAGGGTGCCTTCGGAGGCGTGCGGGTTGATGCCGAACAGGCCCACGGTGGGTTCGGCGACGCCGAGCACCCGGCAGGCACGCACGCCCGCGAGCGCACAGGCCACCACCCGGTCCGGCTGCAGCCGCGCAAGCGCCTGCGCCACGCTCTCGTGCAGCGTGGCGTGCACGATGCGCAATCCGCCGCCGACCAGCATCAGGAACACCTCGTCCTCCCGTGCGCCCGTCACGCGCGCCAGCAAGGACGGATAGCCGCTGAAGGCGATGCCGGCGCGGGCGATGGCCGTTTCGTGGTGCGGCCCCGCGACCACCGCATCGAACTCACCCGCGCGGCAGGCCTCGATGGCGGCCGTGGCGCTGGCCACCGCGCTCGCGCCCGCGGCTGGGTCGATCGTTCCGAAGCGCGCCTGCGAAGCCGGAAGCTCACCGCAGGGGCGCAGGTCGAGGCCGGCCAGGAGCGACTCCAGTCCGAGGATCGCGGACGCCCGCTCGAGCACCGAAGGGGGGCCGAACACGGACACCCGCAGGCCAGGCTCGCCCTGGAGTTGCGCAAGCGCCAGGAGGACGATCTCCGGCCCGATGCCATTGGGGTCCCCGACGGACAGTGCGATGCGCCGCGGCTGGCCTGGAGCGTTCACAGCGGAAGTGCCATCAGGGTGTCGGTCACGCCGCTGTCGCAGACCGCGACCCGCTCGGCCAGCCGAAGCTGCCCGTCGTCCACGACAAAGCGGTCGCGGTAAACGCCTGTGGCGAACAGCATAGTCTCGCCGGTGGCCATGATGCGGGCCACCATGAAAGGGGTGCGCGCGACGGCCCCATGCACGTCGGCGGACTCGACGACGGGGATGCCCACGAGATGACGGTAGCGATGCCGCTCGTAGATGTTGGCCTCGCGCAGGGCGGCGATGCGGTCCTCCAGCATGGCCCGCGAATCCGCCCAGACCACCCCCGCCGGCAGGCCCTCGCGCTCGTTGTCCACGTGCGTGATCCGGTAGTGGCAGGACTCGGTGAAGAACCCCGGCCAGCGCTCGAGCGTGTCGCTGTCGATCACGTCGGCATAGGCGGCATGGAAGGCCATGATGGCCTGCAGGTCGATGGGGTGCATGTTCAGACTCCCATGTGCTGCCGGTAGGCTTTCCAGAAGCCCCGCACCGAGGTCTCCGTGGCCCGACCGTCGCTGCTGGCCGCATCCGCGCCGCCCATCTCGACCACCGCCTCCTGGTCGCGAGCGCCGGCGATGCCCCGCTGCACGAACCCGCCCACCGCGCCGTCTTCCATCGAGATGAACCCCGCGGGCCCCACCAGGTTCGATTGCTTCAGTCGCACGGTGCGCTGCTCGGGCGTGTCATCGGCAAAGCCGAGGTAGGTCCAGTTCAGCTCGCTGCGCCCCGGCCCCTTGGGCAGGACCTGGCGCACCGCCAGGCAGTTCTGGATCTGCTGCAGCACGAAGCCGGGGAACA
>DAIMZU010000488.1:0-3207 GCA_036733845.1 Ramlibacter sp. | reverse complement strand
TTCCATTCCAGCCTCATGAAGCCCGCCGCCGAGCGCCTGCGCGAGCGGCTGGCCGACACCCCCCTCGCGCCGCCGCGCATTCCCGTGGTCAACAACATCGACGTCGCCGTCGAATCGGACCCCGGCCGCATCCGCGACGCGCTCTTCCGCCAGGCCTTCGGGCCGGTGCGCTGGGTCGAGTGCGTGCGGGCGCTGCAGGCGCGCGGCGCGGCAACCGTCGTGGAATGTGGCCCCGGCAAGGTGCTGGCCGGCCTGTGCAAGCGCATCGATCCCCAACTCGCCAGCGCCGCCGTGTACGACCCGGCCACCCTGGCCGAAGCGAAAGGCCTCCTCGCATGAGCGCATCCCTCACCACGACCGGCCAGGTGGCCCTGGTCACCGGCGCATCGCGCGGCATTGGCGCCGCCATCGCCGAGGAACTCGCCCGGCGCGGCATGAAGGTCATCGGCACCGCCACGACCGACGACGGCGCAGCGCGCATCTCGCACGCGTTGTCGGCCTGGCCCGGCTGCCGGGGCGCGCGACTGGACGTCAACGACGCGCAGGCCGCCGAGGCCCTGGTCGAGGCCACCGTCAAGGAACACGGCGGGCTGCAGGTGCTGGTCAACAACGCCGGCATCACCCGCGACATGCTCGCCATGCGCCTCAAGGACGAGGACTGGGACGCCGTGCTCGACACCAACCTCAAGGCCGTGTTCCGGATGAGCCGCGCGGTCATGCGAACGCTCATGAAACAGCGCTACGGCCGCATCGTCAACATCACCTCGGTCGTCGGCGCGTCCGGCAACGCCGGGCAGGCCAACTACGCCGCCGCCAAGGCGGGCGTCGCCGGCATGACCCGCGCGCTCGCCCGCGAACTCGGCAGCCGCGGCATCACCGTCAACTGCGTGGCCCCCGGCTTCATCGCGACCGACATGACGGCCGCGCTGGGCGAGGACCAGCACAAGGCGCTGCTCGCCCAGATCCCGCTGGGCCAGCTCGGCCGGCCGCAGGACGTCGCCCACGCGGTCGCCTTCCTGGCTTCGCCGGAAGCCGGCTACGTGACCGGCCAGGAACTGCACGTCAACGGCGGCATGTACATGGCCTAGCGGCAGCGCGGGGGTGCGGCAGCCGTCCGCTGCCCCTGCAACGGTAGAATTCTCCTTTCATCACAACCCTTTGAGGGAACCCATGAGCGATATCGAAGCACGTGTCAAGAAAATCATCGCCGAGCAACTCGGCGTGGAAGAGTCCCAGGTCACCAACGAGAAGGCTTTCGTGGCCGACCTGGGCGCCGATTCCCTTGACACCGTGGAACTGGTGATGGCCCTCGAAGACGAGTTCGGCATCGAAATTCCTGACGAGGACGCCGAGAAGATCACCACCGTCCAGAACGCCATCGACTACGCCCTGGCGAACCAGAAGGCCTGACCTGCCGATGTCCCGCCGTCGCGTCGTCGTCACCGGTCTGGGCTGTGTCAGCCCCGTGGGCAACACGGTGGCGCAGTCCTGGTCCCAGCTTCTCGCCGGACAGTCCGGTATCGATCCCATCACGCAGTTCGACGCGTCCAACCTGTCCGTGCGCTTCGCGGGCGAGGTCAAGGGATTCAATGTCGGCGACTACCTCCCCGAGAAGGAGGCCCGGCACATGGACCGGTTCATCCACCTTGGGGTGGCCGCGGCCTCCCAGGCCATCGCTGACGCGGGCCTGCCCAGCGGTGAATCGCTCGACCCCGAACTCGCCAACCGCATTGGCTGCAACATCGGCTCGGGTATTGGCGGCCTGCCCAACATCGAGGCCACCCACACCGAACTGATGAACCGGGGCCCCCGGCGCGTCTCGCCCTTCTTCGTGCCCGCCTCGATCATCAACATGATCTCCGGCCACGTGTCGATCCGGTTCGGCTTCAAGGGCCCGAACATCGCCATCGTGACCGCCTGCACCACCGGCCTGCACGCCGTGGGCACGTCCGCCCGCATGATCGAGTACGGCGACGCCGACATCATGGTGGCTGGCGGCGCCGAGTCCACGGTCTCTCCCCTGGGCATCGGCGGCTTCGCCGCCGCCCGCGCGCTGTCCACCCGCAACGAGGACCCCCGGACCGCTTCGCGGCCCTGGGACAGGGACCGCGACGGCTTCGTGCTGGGCGAGGGCGCGGGCGTGCTGGTGCTCGAGGAACTCGAGCATGCCAAGGCCCGTGGCGCCCGGATCTACGCCGAGGTCGCCGGCTTCGGCATGAGCGCCGACGCGCACCACATGACGGCGCCCGACGTGGACGGCCCCCGCCGTGCCATGGTGGCGGCCCTGCGCAACGCGGGCGTCAACCCCGACGAGGTCGACTACCTGAACGCGCACGGCACCTCCACGCCGCTGGGCGACGTCAACGAGACCAACGCGGTCAAGCTTGCGCTGGGCGACCATGCGCGCAGGATCGTCGTCAACTCGACCAAGTCCATGACCGGGCACCTGCTCGGCGGGGCGGGCGGCATCGAGTCGGTCTTCACCGTGCTGGCGATCCACGAGCAGAAGTCTCCGCCCACGATCAACATCTTCAACCAGGACCCCGAGTGCGACCTGGACTACTGCGCCAACACCGCGCGTGACATGAAGATCGACGTGGCGCTCAAGAACAACTTCGGTTTCGGGGGCACCAACGGCACGCTGGTGTTCAAGCGGTTCTGATCCGCACGGTCGAGAGGCCCGCCCTTCCATGCACCACGCCCCATCGGTGACCCTGCCGGTGGGGCGTTCCCTTTGGGCCCTGGGTCTTGGGACGGCGGCCTGGCTGGGCGGTCTGGCGGCGCTCGCGCTGTGGTGGGCTTCTGCCGACGTTTCAGGCGGGCGCCTGGCGCTGCTGTGCCTTGTCCTGGGCGTCACCGGTGCGCTCGCAGGCTGGGCCTGGTGGTCCGCCCCGCGCGGGGAACTGCTGTGGGACGGCACGTGGCACTGGCAGCCCGCCGGCCCGGCGCCCGGCGCCAGCGCGCGTGGCCCCGCCATGCTTGCCCTGAACACGCCGGCGGTGGTGCTCGACTTTCAGTCCGTGCTGCTGCTGCGCCTTCGCACGCCGGCCGCGGCGGCGGCGGGGCGCTGCCCTGCCGCGCTCTGGGTCGAGCGGAGGGCGGCTGGGCCCGGTGCGGCCGGGGACGAGCGCTGGCGATCGCTTCGCCGTGCGGTATATTCGCGCGCCGCGCTGGCTGTGCAGCCACCTGGCGCGGCCATCTCATGAG
>DAIMZU010000487.1:0-3209 GCA_036733845.1 Ramlibacter sp. | reverse complement strand
GCCTGGCACCGCAGCGCCGGGGCCCGGCGCGGGCGGCACGACCGGACCCGGCATGCCGGGCGCGGTGATCGCGCCGGGCTGGGCGGCGGCCGTGGCGGTTCCGCTGCGCGCGGCCCCCCCGGCCGGCGGGACCGGGCTGGCGGTGACCGGCGGCGTGCCGACCGGGCGCGTGACGACGCCGTCCGCGTTCGGCACGGGCGCAGCCGCGGCCGTCACGGGAGCGGCAGGGCTGCCGGGCACCGGCGGCGTGATGCGCAGCACCTGGCCGACCTCAATGAGGTTGGGGTTGTCGAGGTTGTTCCAGCGGACCAGGTCGCGCCAGTTCTGGCCGCTGTCCAGGGCGATGCGGATGAGGGTGTCGCCGGGCCGCACCGTGTAGAAACCGGGTCGGCCGGCGTTCTCTGCGCCGGGCAGCACGCGGCCGGTAGATTCGACGGCCGCTGCGGCAGGCGCGACCTGCGCGACCTGTGCGGGCACGGCCGGCTCCTGGCCGGGCTGCGTGCGCGCGACCGGGGCGCGGTCTTCGATGGGTGCGGGACGGCGCGTGCCCGAAGCGCAGCCCGCCAGCGTGGCTGCGGCGAGCACCACGAGTGCGCAGTTCCTTCGATGCAGGGCCGAGGGGAGAATCTTCATGCTTTCCTTCAGGCGATCCCTGATTTTAGGGGGACGAAATGAACTGGCTCGAGCACGCTGCGCTGAATGCCGGACGCGGTCTTCTCGAGGACCACCAGGGCCTGCGCGCCGCCTTGCACCGTGGGCGCCACGATGCGGCCACCGGGGGCGAGCTGGTCGATCCAGGCGGGCGGCACCGCGTCGCCCCCCGCTGCGGAAATGATCCCGGCGTAGGGTGCGCCCTGCGGGAAGCCCGCCATGCCATCGCCGAACAGCAGATGGATGTTGGGCACCCGCAGCGGCCGCAGGTTGTCGCGGGCCTTCTCGTGCAGGCCGCGAAGCCGCTCGATGCTGTAGACCTCGGTGGCCACCCGTGCCAGCACGCAGGCCTGATAGCCGCAGCCGGTGCCGATTTCAAGCACCCGCCCGAGTCGGCCCTGCGCGTCGCAGCGGCCGCCGAGCAGCAGCTCGATCATGCGCGCGACCACGTTCGGCTTGGAGATGGTCTGGCCCAGGCCGATGGGCAGGCTGGTGTCCTCGTACGCCTGGATGGCCAGGGCCGTGTCGACGAAGGCGTGGCGCGGGACCTCGCCCAGGGCGGCCAGCACCCGCGCGTCGGCGATGCCCTGCGCGGCCAGCCGCCCCACCATGCGCGCACGCACCGCGCCGGAATCGAGCCCCACCCCCAGCGGTGCCGGAGCCGGGCGGGGAACGGCGGCACGCGCCGCCGCCTGCGGGCGCTGGACCGCGGGCGCCTTGGCGCCGGCGTCCAGCCGGGCGGGAAATGCAGGCCGGCGCGTCATGCCGCTCGCGCGGGCGCCGCGTCGACCCCCAGGGCCTCGCCCCAGGACTGCAGGCGGTCGAAGTCGGTCAGGTCGACCTGCAGCGGCGTGACCGAGACACGGCCCTCGGCCGTGGCGTGGAAGTCGGTGCCCGGGGCACCGTCCTTGGCCGCCCCGGCGGCGCCGATCCAGTACATGGTGTCACCCCGGGGGCTGGATTGCGAGATGACTTTTTCGGCGGCATGGCGGCGGCCCAGGCGGCAGACTTCGAAGGGGCCGAGCGCGTCCAGCGGACGATTGGGGATGTTGACGTTCAGCAGGAAGGGCGCCGGCCGCTGGTGCAGGCCCTGCGTGATCACCTGCTGCACCAGTTCGCGCGCCTTGCGCGCCGCCGCATCCAGGTGCGACCAGCCCTTCTCGACCTGCGAGAACGCAATGGCCGGGATGCCGAACAGGTAGCCCTCCATGGCGGCGCCGACCGTGCCGGAATAGATGGTGTCGTCGCCCATGTTGGCGCCGTTGTTGATGCCCGAGACCACCAGGTCGGGGCGGTACTCGAGCAGGCCGGTGAGCGCGATGTGCACGCAGTCCGCCGGCGTGCCGTTGACATAGCGGAAGCCCTGCGGCCCGCCCTGGTGCACGTATAGCGGCTGGTGCAGGGTCAGGGCGTTGGACTTGGCACTGTTGTTGTGCTCAGGCGCCACCACCTCGACATCGCCCAGGTCGCGAATGGCTTCGTACAGGGCGACGAGGCCCGGGGCCTGGAAGCCATCGTCGTTGGAAAGGAGGATTTTCATAGGCAAGCGGATGCGAACAATTGTAGGTCGACCCCTGCGCCGTGCGCCCGGTCTGCGGGCGGCCTATCATCGGCGCCACGCCACCGAGGACAAAGCCATGAAAGCCTGGACCTGCGAACGATACGAGGGCGTCGACGCCCTCGAATGGAAGGAACTGCCCACGCCCGAGCCCGCACCCGGCGAGGTGCGGGTGCGCATCGAGGCCGCCAGCCTCAACTTCCCTGACCTCCTGATCGTCCAGGGCAAGTACCAGTTCAAGCCCGCCCTGCCCTTCGTGCCCGGCGCCGAGTACGCGGGCGTGGTCGAAGCGGTGGGCGACGGCGTCACCCATCTGAGACCCGGCCAGGCGGTGGCCTGCATGCCAATGACCGGAGGCTTCGCCACGCACGGACTCGCGCGTGCCGAGACCTGCATGCCGCTGCCTCCGGGGTTTCCCGCAGTCGACGCCGCCGCCTTCGTCATGACCTATGCGACCTCGCACCATGCGCTGGCCGACCGGGCACAGCTGAAGCCCGGCGAGACCGTGCTCGTGCTCGGCGCCGCCGGCGGCGTGGGCACCGCGGCCATCCAGATCGCCAAGGCGCTGGGCGCGCGCGTCGTCGCCGCAGCCTCCAGCGAGGACAAGTGCGCCTTCTGCCGCAGCCTCGGCGCCGACGAGACCATCGACTACAGCCAGCACGCACCGCCCGCCGCATTCCGCGAAGCCATCCGCAAGGCCACCGGCGGCCGGGGACCCGACGTCATCTACGACCCCGTGGGCGGCGCCTTCGCCGAGCCCGCCTTCCGCTCGATTGCCTGGCGCGGCCGCTACCTGGTCGTCGGCTTCGCCTCCGGCACCGACATTCCGGCCCTCCCCCTGAACCTGGCGCTGCTCAAGGGCGCCTCGCTGGTGGGCGTCTTCTGGGGCGACTTCGCCAAGCGCGAGCCTCAGGCGCAGGCCAGTGCCCTGGCCGAACTCGCCCAGTGGTACCGCGAAGGCCGCATCAAGCCCGCCATCGATCGCACCCTGCCCATGGAC
>DAIMZU010000486.1:0-3213 GCA_036733845.1 Ramlibacter sp. | reverse complement strand
CCCCGGGCCGCTCGGCCCGGGGTTCATCACCGTGCTGCATGCGGCCGACTGTAACGAATGCCACAATGGTCCCATGAGCAAGACCGCCCAGCAGATCGCCGATCTTCGCAAGAGCTATGAGCGCGCCGAACTGAGCGAGGACGCAAGCCACGCCGATCCGCTGGCGCAGTTCGATGCCTGGATCTCGCAGGCCATCGCCGCCGAGGTGCCCGAGCCCAACGCCATGACGCTGGCCACGGTCTCGGGTGACCTGCGCCCCAGCACGCGCGTCGTGCTGGTCAAGGGCTACGACGAGCGCGGCATCGTCTGGTACACCAACTACGAGAGCCGCAAGGGGGTGGAACTGGCGGGCAATCCCTATGCCGCGCTGCAGTTCCACTGGGTCGAACTCGAACGCGTGGTCCGCATCGAAGGCCGGGTCGAGAAGACCAGCCCGCAGGAGAGCGACACGTACTTCGCAAGCCGCCCGCTCGACTCGCGCATCGGCGCCTGGGCAAGCCCCCAGAGCCAGGTCATTGCCGGCCGCGGCGTGCTCGTGGCCAATGCCGCGCGCTATGGCGCGCAGTTCATGCTGCAGCCACCGCGCCCGCCGCACTGGGGCGGCTATCGGCTCATTCCGGACGAATGGCAATTCTGGCAAGGCCGGCGCAGCCGGCTGCACGACCGGCTGCGTTACCGCCTCGGTACCGACGGCGGCTGGGTGCGCGAGCGGCTTGCGCCCTGAAGCTGCGGCGCATCGGCGCGCGGCGGTGGGCCGGAGGCCTCAGGAACCGTCGGCGCGGTCGTTGTTGCCCGAGGTGCCCTCGAATGCTGCCAGCACCTTGTCGATGCGCTTGCCGTCCAGGTCCACCACCTCGAACAGCCAACCTGCCACTTCGATGCGCTCCCCCGTGACGGGCAGGTGCCCTGACTCGGCCATCAGCAGCCCGGCCAGCGTGTTGTAGCGCCCACGGTCCTCGTCGGGAAGCTCGCGGATGTCCAGCCGTGCCTTCAGCTCGGACACCGGCATGGTGCCGTCGAGAAGCCAGGAGCCGTCCTCCCGCTGAGTGGCCCAGGCCTCTTCCTGCATCTGGGGCCGCAGTTCGCCGGTGATGGCCTCGAGCAGGTCGTGCGGCGTCATCATGCCCTGCACCACGCCGTACTCGTCGACCACCAGCACGATGCGGGCCGACTGCTCGCGGAACTGCTCGAGCAGTTCGAGCCCGGTGAGCGTCTCCGGCAGGAAGGCCGCCGGCTGCACGTGCGGCCCCACCGCGCCGGTGTGCGCGGGGCCGAGGGCGAGCAGGGTCGCGACGCTGAGCACCCCGACCACGTCGTCGAGCGAGCCGCGGCACACCGGATACCAGGAGTGCGCTCCCTGCCGGCCGGCGTGGACCAGCGCATCGGCCACGCTGAGCTGCGCGTCGAACCATTCGATTTCCGAGCGCGGGATCATCATGGAGGTGAGGGGCCGCTCGTCCAGGTGGAAGACGTTCTGCACCATCTGGCGCTCGTGCTTCTCGATGACGCCCGCGCTCACCCCCTGCGCCAGGCTGTGCTCGAGCTCCTCCTCGGTGATGGTGCGCTCCTGGGTGTTGTCGATGCGCAGCAGGCGCAGGACCGCCTGGGTGGAGAAGGTCAGGACCGCCACGAAGGGCCGCGCGGCGCGAGCCATGAAGGCCATCGGTCGCGCGACCCAGCGCGAGACCTCCTCGGGGTACATCTGCCCGATGCGCTTGGGCACCAGTTCGCCGAAGATGATGGTGGTGTAGGTGATGGCCGCAACCACGATGGCCGTTGCGAGCACACCGGCAGCGCCAGGGCCCACGCCCCACCCCACCAGCGCCTGCGCAAGGCCGGCGCTGAAGGCGGCCTGGCCCACGATGCCGTTGAGGATGCCGATCGAGGTGATGCCCACCTGCACCGTGGACAGGAACTGGGTGGGGTTCTCCAGCAGCCGCAGGGCCATCTGCGCGCCCGCGTCCCCCTCTTCGGCCATCGCCTGCAAGCGGGCGCTGCGGCTCGAGGCCAGCGCCAGCTCGGACATGGCGAAGGCGCCATTGAGCAGCGTCAACAGCGCAATAAGCAGGACTTCCATCGATCTCGCGCAGAATGGGGACCATGGCACTCTACCTGATCGGCGATGTGCAGGGCTGCGACGAGCCGCTGGGTCGCCTGCTGGAGACCATCGACTTTTCTCCCAGCCGCGACACGCTTTACCTGCTTGGCGACCTCGTCAATCGCGGGCCGCAGTCCGATGCGGTGCTGCGGCGCCTCATGGGCCATGGCGAGGCCGCGAAGTGCCTGCTGGGCAACCACGACCTCAGCCTGCTCGCTGTCGGGGCGGGGCACCGCACCCCGCACCGGCGCGACACGCTGGACCCGGTTCTCTCCGCGCCGGACCGCAACCGGCTGCTCGACTGGCTGCGCCACCAGCCGCTGGCCATCCACGCGCACGATGTGCTGATGGTCCACGCCGGCGTGCTGCCTCAATGGGACACCGCCCAGGTGCTCGGCCTCGCGCGCGAGGTGCACGACGCGCTGGTCGGCGCGAACTCCGGTGATTTCCTGGCCACGATGTTCGGCAACGAACCCGCGCGCTGGGACGACACGCTTTCGGGGCCGGACCGCCTGCGCGTGGTGGTCAATGCGCTGACGCGGCTTCGGTTCTGCACGGCAGACGGCACCATGCACCTGAAGGCCAGCGGCACGCCAGACAACGCGCCGCCGGGCACCATGCCTTGGTTTCAGGTCCCGGGCCGCCGGACGGCAGGCCAGTGCATCGCCGTGGGTCACTGGTCGACGCTGGGTGTGCTGCTGCGCCCGGACCTGCTGGCCCTGGACAGCGGTTGCGTCTGGGGCGGGTGCCTCAGCGCCCTACGGCTCGACGCGAACCCCGCCCGGCACGAGTTGATCCAGGTCCGCTGCGAGCAGGCGCAGCCGCCGGGCGATTGAGCCGGCCGCTCAGGGCGCCGACTTGAACAGCGCCGCGACCTTGCGCTTGCTCTTGATGTTGGCCGACACGCGGCTGGTCGCCGCACGGGCACCGGGCTCCCAGGAGGGCGGCGTCTGGGTCTGCGGCGGCTCGTAGGGCTTGTCGAAGAAAGGATCGCGCGACACCGGTGCCGCTCGCGCGGCGCGGCGCTCGCGCGGGGGCTCGAGCTGGTCGCGCGGGTCGCCGGTTTCCCCGGCTTCGCGCCAGGTGCGACGGCCGTCGTTGATGCGGCCGCGGGG
>DAIMZU010000485.1:0-3215 GCA_036733845.1 Ramlibacter sp. | reverse complement strand
AGAAGTACCCGAGCGCCCTGATGCGAACGCCAGGAGCCTGCGCGGCGCGCCGGTACTTCATGCCGCCCATTCCGCCGGAGTGAGACGGCTCGCAACCCCAACGAAAGGACACCGTGCAACTGAACGACCTGCGTCACCCGGCACTCACCCTGCCTTCGACCCTCGACGGCTACCGCGTCGAAATCGACCCTGCAAGCCAGCGCGCGGACATCGTGCTGTGCCGGCCGCCGTTCAACGTGATCAGCATGCTGCAACGCGAGCAGCTGCGCATCACTTTCGAGGCGCTCGACGCCAACCAGGCCGTACGGGTGATCGTCGTGCGGGCGGAGGGTGAACACTTCTCCAGCGGCGGCAACATCACGGGCTTCCTGCAGGCGTCGCCCGAGCATGTCTCCAGGCTGGCGTGGAACGTGGCAGCACCGACGCGCTGCGGCAAACCGGTGATTGCGGCGGCGCGCGGCTATTGCTTCGGCGTCGGCTTCGAACTGTCGCTCGCCTGCGACTTCCGGCTGGTCACGCCGACCACGCTGTACGCCTTGCCAGAGCAGAAGCTGGGGCAGATCCCCGGTTCCGGCGGCTCCGCCCGGCTGCAAAAGATGGTGGGGATCACGCGCACCAAGGACATCGTGATGCGATCGCGTCGCATACCCGGCCCCCAGGCCTTCGACTGGGGCGTGGCCACCGAATGCGTGCCGGACGATGAGCTGGAAGCGGCCACCGATGCACTGGTCGACGAACTCAAGGGCTTTTCGCCGCTGGCGCAGCGCACTGCCAAGAAGCTGCTGAACGACACCGAGGACTCCCCGCTGTCGGTCGCGATCGAGCTGGAGGGCCACTGCTACTCCCGCCTGCGCAGCTCGGACGATTTCCGGGAGGGCGTGGAAGCCTTCCATGACAAGCGCAAGCCGAACTTCGTCGGCACCTGATTCTTTTCCGTTCAACCACCCAAGGAGACAAGTCATGAAACGCATCATCAAGCTCGCATCGGCCACCTTCGTCCTGTCCACACTGGGCGCCGCCGCAATGGCCCAGACCGGGCCGATCCGCATCGGCGTGGTCACGCCCCTGACGGGAACCTATGCCGGCATCGGCCAGCAAGTCAAGTGGGGCCTGGATCTCGCGGCAAGCCAGATCAATGCCGGCGGCGGCATCGCGGGCCGGCCGATCGAGCTGATCTACGAAGACGAGGAAGCCAATCCCGCCGTCGCGGTGCAAAAGGCCGAGAAGCTGTTCCAGGTGAACAAGGTGGACTTCCTGACCGGCACCGTCAACTCCGGCGCGACCCTCGCCGTGGGGCAGGTGGCCGAACGCAACAACCGCCTGATCGCCACCACCGTTTCCTTCGCCGACAGCATCACCGCCGACAAGTGCTCGCCCAACGTGTTCCGGGTGAATGCGCGCGCCGGCATGCAGTCCGCGGCCCTCGCCGACTGGATGGCAGCCACCAAGCCGAACGCCAACGTGTTCTACCTGGGCCCGGACTACGAGATGGGCCGCAGCACCGTGGCCGCATTCAAGACGGCCGCCGAAGGCAAGGGCGCCAAGACCGTCGGCGAGGTGTTCGCGCCGTTGGACAACAAGGACTACTCGCCCTTCTTCGGACAGATGCGCTCCGCCCGCCCGGCAGTTCTCTATACCTCGGTCGCCGGCAACGACACGGTCCGCCTGTTCACGCAGATGGCGGAATTCGGCTTGACCCGCAACATCCAGGTGGTCGGGGCTTCGGGAACGGTGACTTCGCAGAACCTGCCCGCCATCGGCAAGGCAGCGGACGGTTTCGTCACCGGGGTCGGCTATGCGCCGGGCATCGACACGCCGGAGAACAAGAAGTTCCTGGCCGACTTCCAGGCCGCCAACAAGGCGGCGCCCGACCTGTACGGAGCCGACAGCTATGGCGTGCTCTTCTTCTACAAGGCCGCCGTGGAAAAGGCCAGGAGCGTCGATACCGACAAGGTGCGCGAAGCGATGCGCGGCCTCCAATGGAGCACTCCCCAAGGTGTGAAGACCATGCGAGCGGGCGATCACCAGGCCATGCAGGAGATGTACGCCATGCGGGTCAACAACGGGAAGTTCGAGATCGTGGGCCGCGTCAAGGCGGAGGCCGCCATCGGGCCGGACACCTGCACCCGCTTCTGAACGGCCGGAGTCGACGCAAATGAGTGCTGCCCTGGAGTGGCTCCAGTTCGTGCTGGCGCCGCAGATGATCAACGGCCTGTCCATCGGCGTGGCGGTGGTGCTGATGGCGCTGGGCCTGACGATCATCTTCGGCCTGCTGGACGTGATCAACATGGCCCACGGCGAGTTCTACGCCATCGGCGCGTACCTGGCCGTGGTGCTGCTCGGCCTGGGCTTGTCGTTCTGGGCAGCCCTGGTCCTGGCGCCGCTGATCATGGCGGTGCTGGGCTACCTGACCGAGCGTGGCCTGGTGCAGCGGGTCTTCCATAGCCGCGACCGGCATACGCTGACCTTGTTGCTGACCTTCGGCGTGGCGGTGGTGCTGGAAGACCTGCTGAAGATCATGTTCGGCGCCAACCCCGTGCGGGTCGAGGCGCCGATCACGGGCGCGACGGAAATGGTGGGGCTGTTCTTCCCCAACTACCGCCTGTTCGTCATGCTGTTCGGCGGGGCGCTGATCGCGGCGGTCTGGGTGCTGGTATTCCGCACTTCCCTGGGCGCGGTGGTGCGGGCGGCCGCCTTCGACCGCCAGATGAGCGCATCGCTGGGCGTGCCCGTGGCACGGGTGTATGCCGGGACCTTTGCCTTCGGCGCGGCGCTGGCCGCGACGGCGGGCGTGCTGCTGGCGCCGATCTATTCGGTGTTCCCCACCATGGGCCGCGACTTCGTGCTGATCGCGTTCAGCGTCGTGATCATCGGCGGCATGGGCTCGATCAAGGGCGCGGTGCTGGCGGGGCTGTTGCTCACGCAGGTGCAGTCCCTCTCCAGCCTGTACATCTCGCCCGTCTGGAGCGACCCCCTGCTGTTCGGGATCATGGTGCTGGTACTGATGTGGCGGCCGCAGGGCCTGTTCGGGAAGCTCGGCCATGCATGACACTGTCCTCACCACCATCCCCGCGCCCGTGAGCGCCGGCCGGCGCCGCTGGAGCGCCATGCGCTGGCTCGCAACGGCGTTCTTCGGCGGCGCGCTGGTATTCGCCGCCGTCGGCCTCCTGGTCGGCGACGTCTTCTTCCTGAGGCTCGCCACCGAGGCGCTGATC
>DAIMZU010000484.1:0-3223 GCA_036733845.1 Ramlibacter sp. | reverse complement strand
GGCCTCGTCCTGATCGCACTCGGCGCCGCCATGGCGGCCCTGCCGCCGGTGGCGGGCATCCCGCTGGCGGCCTACGTGTCCATCGGGCTGCTGCTGGTGGGCGGCATCACCGCCCTGCCCTGGGGCGTCTCGCTGGCGTACGACCGGCTTGCGCCGCACCTCGCCGCGCGCCTGCTGCCCCTGCTGGCGGTCGAACGTGCGCGCCGGGTGCGCGAGACCGCGGCGGTGGCGGTCAGCGGCGTGGTGGCTTCGCTGAGCCTGGCAGTGGCGCTCACCGTGATGGTCGCGAGCTTCCGCGACTCGGTCACGCAGTGGCTGGACGTCGTGCTGCCGGCGGACCTGTACGTGCGCACGGCGGCCGGTTCCAGTGCCGGGGATGCGGCCTTCCTCGACCCCGGCTTCGTGCAGGCGGCCGCGGCCGTCCCCGGGGTGGTCCGCAGCGCCACGCAGCGCGTGCGCATGGTCCAGATGGACCCGGCGCGCGCACCCGTGGCCCTGGTCGCCCGTCCGATCGGCGACGCCGCGCGGTCCCTGCCCCTGGTCGGCACCGCGCTGCCCGTGCCTTCGGGCCGGGTCGGCGTCTACGTGAGCGAAGCCATGGTCGACCTGTACGGCGCCCGCACCCGGGCGCCGCTGCCGCGGCTGCAGGAAGCCTTCGGACCCGGCGCGCCGCCGCTGTTCGTTGCGGGCGTCTGGCGCGACTACGCCCGGCAGTCGGGCGCGGTGATGATGGACCTCGACGACTACCGGCGCCTGAGCGGCGACACGCGCGCCAACGACCTGATGCTCTGGCTCGCTCCGCAGGCGCCTGCGGGGCAGGTGCAGGCCGCCCTGCGGCAACTTGCCGCGCGGGAGGGTGGGACCGCGGGCGCGCTGCTGGAGTTCTCGAGTGCCCAGGAGATCCGGGCTGTGTCGCTGCGGATCTTCGACCGCAGCTTCGCGGTCACGTACTGGCTGCAGGCCGTGGCGATCGGCATCGGCCTGTTCGGCGTGGCGGCCAGCTTCAGCGCCCAGGTGCTGGCCCGCCGCAAGGAGTTCGGGCTGCTCCAGCACCTCGGCCTTACGCGGCGGCAGGTGCTGGGTCTGGTGGCCGCCGAGGGCGCCGCCTGGACGCTGATCGGATCGGCAGCGGGCCTCTTGCTGGGACTGGCGGTGTCCATCGTCCTCGTGCATGTCGTCAATCCGCAGAGCTTCCACTGGACCATGGACCTGCTGGTGCCCTGGCTGCGGCTGCTTGCACTCTGCGCCGCCGTGGTGGTGGCCGGGGTGGCCACCGCCTGGCTGGCCGGCCGTGCGGCAGCGGGACGCGACGCGGTGCTGGCCGTCAAGGAGGACTGGTGATGCCCGGGCTGCGGCGCAGGCCGCTGCTGCTCGCTGGACTCGCGGCCGCCGGTGCGCCCCTGGCGGCCCTCGCCCTGCCCCCGCGGCCGCTTGTCTTTCCGCGCGACCACGGCGCCCACCCGGAGTTCCGGACCGAGTGGTGGTACATCACCGGCCACGCCGCCGCGGCAGGCCGCGAGTTCGGGTTCCAGGTGACGTTCTTCCGCAGCCGTGTCGACGAAACGCAGGGAATGGCGTCGGCGTTCGCGGCCCGCCAACTGGTGTTCGCGCACGCGGCGATCACCGACCTGCAGGGCGGGCGCCTGCTCCATGACCAGCGGATCGCCCGCATGGGCTTCGGGATTGCCGAGGCGTCCACCGAGGACACCCGCGTGCGGTTGCGGGACTGGACCCTCGAGCGCGCGCCGGCGGGAACCTACAGGGCACAGCTTGCCGCACAGGACTTCGCCTTGGACCTGCGGTTCACGCCGACGCAGCCCCTGCTGCTGCAGGGCAGCGCCGGCCTTTCGCGCAAGGGCCCCGAGGCGCGCCAGGCGAGCTACTACTACAGCCAGCCGCAGCTCGGGGCCTCAGGCCGGCTGCAGGTGGGCGGCGCCGCACTGCCGGTGCAGGGACGCGCCTGGCTCGACCACGAATGGAGCGAGGAAGTCCTGCACCCGGAAGCCGTGGGCTGGGACTGGATCGGCATGAACCTGGACAACGGGGCCGCGCTGACGGCCTTCCAGCTGCGCCGGCCCGATGGCAGCGCGCTGTGGGGCGGCGGCTCCTGGCGCCCTCCGGGGGGCGCGGTGCGATCCTTCGAGCCGGGGGAGCTGCGGTTCACTCCGCTGCGCCACTGGACCAGCCCGGCGTCCGGGGCGCGCTACCCGGTCGAATGGTCGGTGGACACACCCGCCGGCACCTTCCGCGTCCGGCCACTCCTGGATGACCAGGAGCTGGACAGCCGGGCGTCCACCGGGGCGATCTACTGGGAAGGATTGTCCGACCTGCTGGATGCCCGCGGCGCAAGGCTGGGCCGCGGTTACCTGGAGATGACCGGCTACGCGCAGCGCCTGAGGATCTGACGGACGGCGGCTGCCGGTGCGACGGTCACTCGGGCGAGCGCCGCCGGGTGCGGACCGGCGTGATCGCGATGGGCTCGGCCGACAGGGCGGCCGGGCTCCCTTCGCGATTGCCCTCGATGGACTGGCCCCGCGCGAGGCGCACGCGCAAGGCCAGGTCCGTGCGGGAGTCGGCATGATCGAGCGCCTGCTGCAGGGAGATGTCGCCCTGCTTGAAAAGATCGTAGAGCGACTGGTCGAAGGAGCGCATGCCCGCCTCGTTCGACTTCGCGATCACGGATTTCAGGTCGTCGACCTGCCCCTTCTGGATCAGTTCGGCGATGTAGGCCGAGTGCAGCATGACCTCGGCGGCGAGCACACGCTTGCCACGGGTGCCCTGGACCAGCCGTTGCGCGACGATGCCCCGCAGGTTCAGGGACAGGTCGAGCAGGACCTGCCGGCGGGCGGGCTCGGGGAAGAAGTTGATGACCCGGTCGATGGCCTGGTTGGCGTTGTTGGCGTGCAGCGTGGACACGCACAGGTGGCCCGTCTCTGCGTAGTGCAGGGCGTGGCGCATGGTCTCCTCGTCGCGGATTTCGCCAACCATGATCACGTCCGGGGCCTCGCGCAATGCATGGCGCAGGGCGTTGCTGAAGCTGCGGGTGTCCAGGCCGACCTCGCGCTGGTCGACGATGCACAGGGCGTGCGAGTGCAGGTATTCGATCGGGTCCTCGACGGTGAGGATGTGCCCCGGCATGCGCTGGTTGCGCAACTCGAGCATCGCCGCCAGCGTGGTTGACTTGCCGCTGCCGGCTGCGCCGACCACCAGCACCAGCCCCTGG
>DAIMZU010000483.1:0-3228 GCA_036733845.1 Ramlibacter sp. | reverse complement strand
GGATGTCGACGATCAGGCAGGCGACCTCGCGCGGGTCGTAGCGGGCCAGGAAGGACTCGGCCGAGTCGAAGCAGCGCACCCGGTAGTCCTTGCCCTCGAGAAGCCATTGGACCGAATCGCGTACCGCTTCGTCGTCGTCGACGACGTAGACGGTTCCCTTCTTGGGAATCAGACTCATGCTGTCACCCCCGCGTCCTTGCCTGCAGTGTTGTGTTCGGCGGCATGGACTGGAATCCAGAACGAGAACTCGCAGCCCACCACCTCCGGGCCATTGTAGATGTTCTCGGCATGCATCCTTCCCTGGTGCGATTCGACGATGGTGCGGCAAAGGTTCAGGCCGATGCCCATGCCTTCAGCCTTGGTCGAGAAGAAGGCT
The DNA here is from genome assembly GCA_036733845.1 of Ramlibacter sp. Taxonomy (GTDB): domain Bacteria; phylum Pseudomonadota; class Gammaproteobacteria; order Burkholderiales; family Burkholderiaceae_C; genus Ramlibacter. Next base: position 2,852 of record DAIMZU010000483.1, on the reverse strand, counting down.
TCGTACAGGCGGTCCATCACTTCGGGGGCGAGGCCGCGGCCGGAGTCGCGGACGGTGAAGGCCACCACGTCCTGCGCATCCACCTGGCGCGGAAGCACCCGCAGTTCGACATTGCGCGCGCCCTGGCTTCGCCTGGCCAGGTCGACGGACTCCGCGGCGTTCTTCAGAAGGTTGACGAGCACCTGCTCGATCAGGATCGGGTCCACCAGCAGCCTGGGCAGGCGCGCGGCGACATAGTGCGACAGGCGCACGTTTCGCCGGCGCAGTTCGATCTCCGCCAGTTCGACCGCTTCGGTGACCATCGGTGCCACCTCGGACAGCGTGCGATTGGGCTCGCTGCGCTTCACGAAGCTGCGGATGCGCTGGATGATCTGCCCTGCGCGCTGCGCCTGGCGCGCGGTCTTCTCGAGGGCGGCGAGCAGGTCTTCTTCCGAGATCTGGCCCCGCCTGATGCGCGAGACCATGCCATTGCAGTAGTTGTTGATGGCCGTCAGTGGCTGGTTCAACTCGTGCGCCACGCTCGAGGCCATCTCTCCCATGGTGATCAGGCGGCTGGCCGACTGCGCGCGCTCGGCCTGCAGCGCCGACTGTTCCTCGGCCTGGCGCCGCGCCGTGATGTCGGTGGCGATCACCATCTGTGCGAGCCGCCCGTCTACCCAGTTGAGGTAGCGCGAGCGCACCTCCAGCCACTTGCCCAGTTCGGGCACGAAGATCTCGGCGTTGCCGCTCAGCGCGGACTCCAGGTGACCCGTGGGCAGCCCCGCGAGGCCGTCCACGTCGTCGAGCGGCTCCTCGGTGCGCGCGCGCGGCACGCCGGCTTGGGCGACCATCTGCAGGTGGCCCACGGTGTGGGTGCCGAACCACTGGCGATACAGCTTGTTGGCAAACAGGAGCTCCTCGCTGCCCAGGGGCGCCACCGACACCGACGCGTCCAGCGCCTCGAGCACGGTGGTGAAGCGCTCGTGCGAGGCCTGCAACTGCTCGCGAATGCGGTTCGGCTCGGTGATGTCCGTCATGGACGTCATCCAGCCGGTCTGGCGGCCCTTGTCGTCGATCAGGCGCGAGAGATAGATGCGCGCGTCGAAGACGCTGCCGTCCTTGCGCTTGACGCGCACCTGGAAACCGCCGGGTGTGTTGCGGCCCTGCAGTTCGTCCTCCAGGCGTGCGGTCAGCAGGTCCCGGTCTTCGTCGGGCCAGTACGGAAAGGGCGGCAGCCGGCCGACGAGTTCGGATTCGGCCCAGCCGGTCATCTGGCAGAAGGCGACGTTGACGTAGGTGATTCGCCCCTGCATGTCCATGGCGCGCATGCCGGTGAGCATGGAGTTCTCCATCGCCCGCCGGAAGTTGGTCTCGGCCACCAGCGCACGCTGCGCCTGCAGGCGCCGGCGCGTATGGCGCCAGTTGCCGATCAGCATCCAGGCGGTCATGGCGCTGAGCGCCCCCACGAGCCAGAACAGCCCGCTGCCGATCACGCCGAGTGAGGTGCGGTAGGCCTGAGCGCGCAGGACGAGCCCGTTGCCGACGGGTGAGACGGGCACTTCGTACTCGTTGGTGCGCGTTCCGATCCAGGGCAGCAGCTGCGTCGGGCCGGTGCGTGGCGGCACCACGGTGCCCGCCAGCAGCTGCCCGGTTCCATCGAGCAGGGCCACCGCATACCGTGCCGACACTTCGGTGGGCACGCCGTAGCGCAGCAGGTTGTCGATCGAGTATTCGCCCAGGATCACGCCGGCGAAGCGGCCCTGGTCCGTGAGCGGCACATGGAGCTGGAGCAGCCCGCCGGCACCATCTCCGGCACCCGTGGGCTGTGAATAGACCGGCTGCTGAAGGTCGCGCGCGAGGCTGTAGATGGTCTCGGTTTCCCCGGCCTGGAGCAGCTCGCCCGCCAGGCGCTGCTGGTGGGAGGCCACGCTCGGTGCGGAATACCCGGTCTTGATGCGCCGCCGGTCGTCGATCCAGGACAGTGCCTGGAGCTCGGGATACTGGATCACCATGGACTCGGCCCGCCCGACGAATTCCTCGGGGTCGACCTCCTTGTTGGCGATGTCCCGGGCCATCCGCATCAGCTGCTCCTGGCGCTCGAGCAGCCGCAGCCGCAGCCGCTGCTGCGTGTATTCGACGTCACGCTTGACGGCTTCGAGCTCACGCTCTTCTTCCTCGAGGCGCAGGTAGCCGAACGCCGACACGATGGCCGCGAGGAACAGCATCACCGCGAGCAGCGGCGCGAGCATGGCAAAGCGGTCCTGGCGGCTCGCCGGCTGCTTGCGCCACCAGCGCCGCAGCCAGGGCGCAGGCGCGACGGAGTCGGGGCTGTCCTGGGGAATCACGGAGTCCTGCATGAAGGCTGCAGTGTAGGGCGGTGGCGGCCGGGCCGCCCGGGCAGGAGAAGGTGTCCATACGCCCCGTAATCCGCATTATGAAACCTTAAGCCGTTATTTGAAAAGCTGTGGAGATGTGTCACACTCCGCGGACGCGGAAAAGCACTCCCTTTGCACCGCCGCTTCCTTTAATCTGTCCGACCTAGAAGAGGAGACGCCCCCATGTCAGCACAGCCCGACAACCTGTACGGCGCAGCCGCGAACGATTCCGACGCCCAGGAAACCCGTGAATGGATCGACGCGCTTGCCGCGGTCATCGCCAACGAAGGGCGCGAGCGCGGACATTTCCTGCTCGAGCAGTTGCTCGAAGAGGCGCGCCAGCAAGGCATCGACATGCCGTTCTCCGCGACCACCGGCTACGTCAACACCATCGAGCCCCAGGACGAGCAGCGCTGCGCGGGCAACCTCGAGGTCGAGGAGCGGCTGCGCGCCTACATGCGTTGGAACGCGATGGCCATGGTGGTCAAGGCCAACCGG
>DAIMZU010000482.1:0-3229 GCA_036733845.1 Ramlibacter sp. | reverse complement strand
GAACCCGGGACGCGGATGACTGGAGGCCACAGTCCGACCGCGCAGTTCACACCCTGTCGCCCGCGAGGAATCCCGCCAGTTCGTCCACCAGCCGCCACCGCGCATGCTCCAGATGCAGAAGGTGCGTACCCCGGTCTATGGTCACGAGCCGCTTGTGCGGCGACCCGAGAGACTCAAAGAGGGCCGCGGCATCACCCTCGCTCGAGAGCTTGTCCTGCGCGCCTCGCACCAGAAGGAGGTCGTGGCGCAGCCGGGGTGCATCGAAGAGCTGTCCTCCCCGGAGCACCTGAAGCGCATCCACCTTTGGGCCCATGGGTGCGCGGAAGCCTTCGGCAGAGCTGCCACGCCCTTGGTCGGAATCCATCAGCGAGCTTTCCGCACACGCCAGCGCAGCGGGGTCTCGATACTCCGCCGCGTCGGCAGCGCCAATCTCCCAGTCCCATCCACGCCTCAGCGCACCACGCAACACGACGGTGTAGCCGCCAAGGCGGGGGTCGAGGTTTGGGGGGACCTTGCCGTCACCGACGTTCGCCGCGGCGCCAGCGGCGGGGCGCCAGACCGGCGCGTAGAGGGCCAGGCGGCGCACGCACCCCGGGGCCGCCAGCGTGAAGTTGGCGCTGCGAGCCGTGCCCCACGAATAGCCGATCAGGTCCACGCAGGCGACGTCCTCTTGCTTTCGCACGAACGCCACGACGTCGGCGAGGTCTGCGACCGCATCGGCCATGCAGCCCAGCGCAGGGCGGCTGTGCTGGGGCGGGACTTCCATGAAGGCCGGGCGGCTCGAACGGCCATAGCCACGAAGATCGAACAGATAGACACGCAGCCCCGCGTCCGCAAGCGCCTGCTGGAGCGAATAGCCGGGAACGTCCAGGATGGCCGACCCCGGCTGAAAGAAGCCGTGAACCAACACCGCGGGCACCGATCCGGGCTTGCCGCGCCTTCGGACAAACAGACACGCATCAGGATCCGAGGTGCTGGGGATGCGCCACTCCTCGGCATGGGTACAACCCTTCGACGGCATCGCTCGGCTACTCCGGCTGTACGCCCGCGAGCCTCATGGCTTCCGCGATCACAGGCCCCTCGCGCTCCACCGCCGCGCGGAACTCGGACGGCGAGTTGCCCAGCGCGCGCCATCCGAAGCCTTGGAGGAACTTCTGCGTCTCCGGCAGCTTCAGCGCCGCGACCGCGGCATCCCGAAGCCGGCTCACCACGGACACGGGAGTTCCGGCGGGTGCGGCCAGGCCCAGCCAGATCGGGACCGCGAAAGTCGGATCGGTGAAGCCCAGCTCGACGAAGGTGGGGACGTCGGGGATCAGCGGTGAACGCTGCGTGCCGGCGATGGCGGAAATGGTGGCAAGGCCCTTCTGCTGGATGTCCAAAGCCTGCGGAATGCTGGCGATCGTCATCTGGATATGTCCGCCCATGAGATCCTGCGCGGCGGGCGCACCTCCTTTGTAGGCGACGATGGTCAGGTTGCCGCGCGTCTGCCGGGCTAGCGCCGAGCCGATCAGGTGCGGGTAGCTCCCTGGGCCCCACGTGCCGTAGTTGAGCGCAGCACCGCCCGGGCCAATTTGCTTCAGCCCTGAGACACCCGCGTCGGTCCGCAAGATCAGCACAGGCGGTGTCAGCGCCAACTGGGTGACGAATGCGAAGTCCTTAAAGGGGTCGTAGGGCAGCTTCTTGAAGAGGTGAGGAACGTAGGTAAAGCTATCGGCCAGCGTCAGAAGCACCGTATGGCCGTCCGCTGGGGCCCGTGCAACCTCGGCGCTGCCAATGGTGCTGCTGGCTCCCGGCTTGTTGTCGACGATCACGGGCTGCTTGAGCATCTCCTGCATGCCCTTGGCAATCTGGCGGCCCGCAGCATCGACTGGTCCTCCCGCCGGGTAGGGAATCACGATGCGAACGGGCTTGACCGGAAAACCCGTCTGCGGCTGAGCTTGAACGCCGCACGCGCCAAACGCGAGCGCGGCGGCAATGAATCGAACGAACTGACGAAGCATGCGTGTCTCCTTGTTGTGGGCGAATCCACAGCCATCTTAGGAACGGCTCGGCGCGACGCCCAACGACGTGGGCCATAGAATCCATCGACGGCATCGATAACCCTGAAATTGACGCATGGCCCTCGACATTGACCTGCTGCGGGTGGTGCAAGCGCTGGCCCGGCATGGCAGCGTGACTGCCGCAGCAGCGAGCCTCAACCTGAGCCAATCGACGGTCAGCCATGCGCTGTCCCGGTTGCGCGCGCACTATGGCGACCCGCTGTTCGAGCGATCGGGAAACCAGTTGACGCGCACGCCGCTGGCAATCAAGCTTGCCACCGAGGCCGAGCGTCTGCTGCTCGACTTCGAGCGCGTCCAGAGACTGAGCGAGTCTTTCGATCCGCAGCGCTCCAGCCGGGTCTTCCGCATCCACATGATCGACGTGGCGGAACTTGTGTTCCTGCCCGGCCTGTTGCGGCGCATCGCCAACGAAGACTGGCGCATCGGACTGGAGATCGTGCGTGCAGGCGGCGAGGAGGTGTGGGCCGAGCTCGAGGCGGGCCGGATCGACCTCGTGATCGGCACGCCCAGCAAGGCCCATCCGAACCTCTATCGCCAACGGCTGCTGGAGCAGCAGTACGTCGGCATTGCGCGCAAATCCCATCCATTGCGCGCAGAGCTGCAGACGGTCAGCGGCTACCTGCGCAGCGCGCATTGTGTGGTCACGCCGCGCGGCCCGGCCATCGGACGCATCGAGGCCGCGCTGGCCGCTCTCTCGCCTTCCCGCCGAGTGCAGCTACAGGTTCCGGATTTTCTGTCCGTGCCCTCGCTCGTTGCGCAGTCCGACCTGGTGGCGGCCGTACCCGAGAGCCTTGTCGCCCTCCATCCGGATAGGCCGCGTCTGCACGTTTTCGCGCTGCCCATTGCCCAGCCCCGCTTCACCGTGGTTCAGCATTGGCATCGTCGGGTCCATGGCGACGGCGCGAACAAGTGGCTTCGCACGCTGCTGCGTCAGGTGGCGCCACAACTATTGGCATCCGGTCACTGAAGTCCGGGGACTTTCTACCTCGGTGATCGGCCGTCTCTGCAGTCGGACCCTTGCACGAGATTCACGCAGGGCTAGGCAGTCAGCGCCGAGGCGGCGGGATGCCGGCGTCACTTCAACAGGTGCCCGCTGCGCGACCGCACGACGATATCGACCCGGTCGGAGGCGGCGGAGGGCGAGGCCGAGAAATTCGCGGTGAAGCCCC
>DAIMZU010000481.1:0-3231 GCA_036733845.1 Ramlibacter sp. | reverse complement strand
CCTCGTCCAGCAGCACCACCTCGACGCCCTCGGGGACCGTGGCGGCAATCGCCCGACCATAGCGGGTCGCATCGGCGGCGAACACCAGCCCCGGCGTCAGCGTGGCCATCACGTGGCGCAGCTTGTCGAAATCCTGGCTGATGGTCGAGTAGGCGGGCGACGTGGGGCACCAGGGAATGCCGGCGTAGAGGCAGCCCAGCGAGAGCAGCGCGTGCTCGAGGTCGTTCTCGCTGAGGACCAGCACCGGCCGCTCGGCCGAGAGGCCGCGATCGAGCAGGGCCTGCCCGATCGAGCGGGCGGCGTCGAGCGCCTCGCGATAGCTGATGCGCCGCCAGTCGCCGCGGCTGCCGTCGGGCAGCGCCTCGCGCCGGGCCATGAAGGTGCGTTGCGGCTCCTCGGCCGCCCAGTGGAGGAGCCGGTCAGTCATGCGCCGGGCGTAGGGCCCGAGCGGCTGCTGGGCTTTCAGGTACTGCACGCCGCCGGTGCCTTCGCGCAGTTCGACGCAGTCGACCGGAAAGCGCAGCGTACGGTAGCGCGGAGTCGGGGTGGGGCTCACGGCAGGTCTCCCGGTCAGTCGGCGCGGCGGACCTTGTCGGCCCGCTTTTCCAGGAAGGCCCGCACCCGCTCCTTGGCTTCGGGCGCGCTCTGCGCGATCGCGGCCATGAGCGCCTCGGTCAGGTAGCCCTGGTCGGCGGGCTGTTCGGCGATGCGTGGCAGTGCATGCATCAGCGCATAGTTGGTTAGCGGTGCGTTCTGCGCCACCCGGCGGGCGAGCTCCATCGCCTTGTCGAAGGCGGTGCCGGTGGGCACGAGGTACTGGGCGATCCCCGCGCGCTCGCCTTCCTGGGCGTTGTACACGCGGCCGGTGAGCATCATGTCCGTCATGCGCGCCGCACCGATCAGGCGCGGAATGCGCACTGCCCCGCCGCCGCCCACGAAGATGCCGCGCGAGCCCTCGGGCAGGGCATAGAAGGTGGACTCGTCGGCCACGCGGATGTGGCAGGCGGCGGCGAGTTCAAGGCCCCCGCCCACCACCGCCCCATGCAGCGCGGCAATCACGGGCACGGGCCCGTATTGCACCCGCTCGAGCGCGGCGTGCCACATGCGCGAATGGTGCAGGCCGGCGCCGGCGTCGCGCTCGCTCAGCTCGGACAGGTCCAGCCCGGCGCAGAAGTGCTCCCCCTGGCCGTCCAGCACGGCGGCGCGTATGCTGGCAGGAAGGTTCTCGAAGACGTCGCGGATCGCCAGCACGAGGCCATCGGAGAGGGCGTTGCGTTTTTCGGGTCGGGTCAGCCGCACCACGGCGACGTCTCCGTCGAGTTCGAGTTGGATGCCAGGGTGGTTCATGGGGACGGGCGAGGCAGGGGTTGTGGACAGGGTTGATTGTTATGTAAGATAACCAAACCCGCAAGCCCCCGGACGGGTGTTTACCCTAGGAAAGCGCGCCATGGACCATCGCAATCTCATCGCCATCGACATTCACACGCACGCTGAAATCAGCTGCTGGAATCCCTTCGACAACTATGGCGAGGAGTATGACCGCGCGGCCGACAAGTACTTCCGCTCCAGCCGGCGGCCGACCATCGCCGAAACGGTCGCGTACTACCGCGAGCGAAAGATCGGACTGGTGATGTTCACCGTTGACAGCGAGTCCAAGCTGGGGCGCCGCCGCATCCCCAACGAGGAGATCGCGCAGGCCGCGCGCGAGAACAGCGACATGATGATGGCCTTCGCCACCATCGACCCGCACAAGGGCAAGATGGGCGCGCGCGAGGCCGAGCGCCTGATCCGCGAGGAGGGCGTCAAGGGCTTCAAGTTCCACCCCACGGTGCAGGGTTACCACCCCTACGACAAGATGGCCTGGCCAATCTATGAGGTGATCAACGCCCACAAGCTGCCGGCCATCTTCCATACCGGCCACAGCGGCATCGGCTCGGGCATGCGCTGCGGCGGCGGGCTGCGGCTCGAATACAGCAACCCCATCCACCTGGATGATGTCGCGATCGACTTCCCCGACATGCAGATCGTCATGGCGCACCCGAGCTTCCCGTGGCAGGACGAAGCGCTTTCCGTGGCCACGCACAAGCCCAATGTCTGGATCGACCTGTCCGGCTGGAGCCCGAAGTACTTCCCGAAGCAGCTGGTGCAGTACGCCAACACGCTGCTCAAGGACCGTGTGCTGTTCGGCAGTGACTACCCGCTCATCACGCCCGAGCGCTGGATGAAGGACTTCGAGGATGCGGGCTTCAAGCCGGAGGTGATGCCCGGCATCCTCAAGGGTAACGCGGTGCGGCTGCTCGGCCTCGGATGACCCTGCGCCGGCGGGCGCTTTTGCGGGTGTGCGTTGCCTGAAAACTGCACCGTCCGAAATACGCGATTCGGGGAACTTCGCCCCTTCCCATTTGTCTGTCGTTCACCTACATTGAACGCAGACGGTGGCTGACACTTTCTAGCTGAGGCGGTGAAGCCTGCTGCGCTAAAGTGGATTGCATCACGGTGACGCTGGTTTCCAGTGATCGCCCGCGGTGGTTGAAGGAGGTTCCATGGACGTGATTCGAAACTTCCTTGCGCGTTACGAGCAGACGCGCGAGGAAGAAATGTCTCTCGAGGAGTACCTGGATCTTTGCAAGAAGGATCCCCTCGTCTATGCCACGGCCGCCGAGCGCATGCTCGCCGCCATCGGCGAACCCGAAGTGATCGACACGCGGCACGACCCGCGGCTGTCGCGCATCTTCGGCAACAAGATGATCCGGATCTACCCGGCCTTCAAGGACTTCTACGGCCTCGAGGAGCCGATCGAGCAGGTGGTGTCGCACTTCCGCCATGCCGCGCAAGGGCTTGAAGAGAAGAAGCAGATCCTCTATCTGCTCGGCCCGGTCGGTGGCGGCAAGTCGTCGATCGCCGAGCGCCTGAAGCAGCTGATGGAGCAGGTGCCCTTCTATGCCATCAAGGGATCGCCGGTCAACGAGTCGCCGCTGGGCCTGTTCAGCAACGACGAGGACAGCCCTTTGCTCGAGCAGCAGTTCGGCATCGCGCGCCGCTATACGCAGAAGATCATGTCGCCCTGGGCCGTCAAGCGCCTGCAGGAGTTCGGCGGCGACGTGCGCAAGTTCCGCGTGGTCAAGCGGCACCCGTCGATCCTGCGGCAGGTGGCGGTCGCCAAGACCGAGCCCGGTGACGAGAACAACCAGGACATCTCCTCGCTGGTCGGCAAGGTCGACATCCGCAAGC
>DAIMZU010000480.1:0-3236 GCA_036733845.1 Ramlibacter sp. | reverse complement strand
GTCTGGTACATCGACGCCGGCCTGGACACGCCCGATCGGCTGCGCATCCACATCGCGCAGTTCGCGCGCGAGATCGCCGGGGAGGCAGCCCTGGACGAGTGCATCGAGGATCGCTCCGATGGCATCGGCTTCGTTTGCTGCGCGCCCGCCCATGCACCATCGCCGCTCGGCCGGGCGGTGCTGGCGCTGCTCATCACTCTGACGGGTCAGCCCACTGCTGAAGCGGGCGTGGATGGCGCGCAGCTCGCCGCCGACTTGCCAGCACTGCTGCACGGCCAGGGTCAACACCACGGCGACTGCACAAGGCGCTTGAGCGACACGGCGTTGGTCAAGCTATTTCGGCTGCTCCGCCTGGCCCGGCGTCTGCTGGACCTGGAAGCCGGCACCACGGCGCCCGGGACGTGAGCGAGGGAGGCCGCATGTCCACATCGCATCCGCTCAACCAGGCCGTGATTGCCCAGGCGCTGTATGACCTTCGCAACGGCCAACTGCGCCGCTGCAAGGCCATGGGCTTCGGCGAGGCCGAGCTGGATGCGCTCAAGCACCCCGCGCTGATCAGCGTGCTGGCCAACGCCAGCGTCTCGTGGTGCTCGGTCACGGTCAACCGCGAAGTGCTGCAGCGCCTGCTCAACCAGGCACAGGACGTGGAGAAGGAAATCGCCACGGTCGATCGCATGCTGCGGCTGGGGGCCAGCACGGAGATGGTCAGCCGCTTCTATGGCCTGACCCATCAGGAAGTCGCCCTGCGGCGGGAGATCCTCGGCCTGCCCAAGCGCAAGGGGCGCCACCCCGTCCTGGACGAGACCCAGGACACCGAACTTTGGCGGCAATGGAAAGCCGTGACCAGCAGCAGGAACGTCGATCTGGAGGATGAGACCTCGATTCTCGATGCGGCCATGGACCTGGCCGAGGGCATGTCACTGCCGCTCTCGGTGGTCTGGGCCGCGATCAGGAACTGGGTCGATCAGGGATTGGACTAGGCCATGGCCGTGGACGACACCGCCCCACGAGCCCCGCGTCAAGGCCCCATCGCACTCGCCGACCTGTTCGACGCTGCGCTGAAGGACCTCACGCCCAATCCAAATCCCCGCGCGCCAGCGCCCATGGCAGTGCCCACGCCTGCGGCGTCCGGCGACGCCTTCCTATTCAGTGGCAATCGGCACGAGAGCGTGCCGCGGCGGCTGTTCGTCGACCGCCGCCTGACACCGCTGGAGCGCAACGCCTGGCAGGTGTTCCGGCTGATGCTCAACGACGACGGCGTCACGACGTTCCCGACCTATGAGCAGTTGCGCCCATGGCTGGCGTCCATGCCCTGCGCGGGACAAGCCTCCCACGAGACCGTCGCGCGGGCGCTGACGCTGCTGCGCCTGACGCGCTGGCTGAGCCTCGTGCGACGACGGCGCGACCCCAAGACCGGCCGCATCCTCGGAAACCTCTACGTCCTGCACGACGAACCCCTGACACTGTTCGAGGCCATGCAGCTCGACGCCGACTACCTGGCCCTGGTCAGCCAGTCGCTGGGGCATTCCGCCAAGGCCGTCCAGGTGGTGGGACTCAACACCCTCCAGGAGATCGCGGACGACCCGATGTTGTCCGGACGCACCTTGCCGTCGCGGCTGCAAGTGCTCGCCGAGCGCCTGGCCGACCAGGGCATCACCGCCACCGCAAGTTATCCACAGGAGGATGCGATCCACGATTCCGAAGAAGGGCCCGCCAGCCTTCTTCGGAATGGCGAACGCCCTTCTTCGGAATCCGAAGCAGGGCCGAAACCCGCGCCAGACGGCGCTCTTCGGAATCCGAAGCAGGACCGTACAGTACGTAGTAGTCGTATTGATGAAGTACGTACTACCGCGCAGGCGCGCGCGCTGGGCGACCTGCAATGGCCCAAGCGTTTCGCGGAACTGAAGGCGGAACAGCAAGCCGGCGCCAGGATGGCGTTGCAGCAAGTGGACGCTGCCCTGCGGCAGGCTGTGCTGGACGAGTGGGCCGCACGGTGCGGCAAGCATGGCATCCGCAACCCCGCCGGGTACCTGTTCGGCATCATCCAGCGCGCCATGCGCGGCGAGTTCAATGCGTGGGCCAAGCAGACCAGCCCGGCAGCGCCAACACCATCGGCGGCGCGAGCGCCACCGCCCGAGCCGCCGCGCAACGTCGTGCCGCCCGCGGTGGCCCGGCAGCACATCGAGCGCCTGCGCGATCTGCTGCGCAAATCCTGAGCGCAGGGCCTGGCAAGGCCATGAAGCAGACCTCCTTGGCGGTCGGCAGAAACGGTCCCCAGGGGACGGCTGTGTGGTGAAACGCCGGACGACGGCGCGACATGCTGCGCAAAACCTGAGTAGAGCGCCTGCAAGACCATGAAGCAGACCTCCATGGCGCTCAACGGAACGGTCCCCTGGGGACGGCTGCGCGGCGAAGGATCGTGTCGAACGGCAGCGCGACGTGCGGTGCAGTACGCATACCGTCAACGACCGAGGCACGGAGCGCCAACGTGAATGCTCCGGCCTCCAAGGGACCGTTGCGCGCTGCGCCGCCAGCGCGCATAGAACCGGGGGCCGGCTCATTTCGGTTTGTTGACTGACTGCCTTCCGCTGCATGCGGATGCTGGCGGCTCCCTGTCCAACTGCGAGCGCTCACCATGGCAACCAGCAACGAACCATTGCAACTCAACCTCGGCTCCCTGCGCAGCGCGATGTCGCTGACGCTGCACACGCATCACGCTTCCCGCATCTGGCACGGCCGCGCCGCCGCCGAAGGGCGACCCGGCATCGTCGGCCTGAACGGCTACATCGCGGTGATGAATAAGATGAAGCGCGGCTCGGAGCAGGACGACCCCTACAGCGACTGGTGGATGCTGCGCATCGAGGACAAGCTCGACCAGACCAGGACCACGCTGCAGACCTTGCGCAAACAAGTGGACCAGGCACTGGCGGGCGTGCCTGCGGCATTGAGCCTGGGCGAGAACCTCAACGTGCAGCCCGTCAAGCTGCCGCTGTTCGTCAATGCGCAGTTGGGCTTTGCCGCCGTCTATCTCCTGGCCGACTACGACGACATCGCGCGCAAGCTGATCCTCGCCCACCACACCGCGCTGATCGACCGCAGCACTTTGGAGCGCTGGCTCAACGAGGGCGCGCACGCGCTGCGCAGCCTGTTCTCGCTGGCCCAGCAGTACCGCTACTCGGGCTGCACCCGCGACGATTTCGCGGCGAAGAATGCCGCAGCGCGGGTCGCGCTGGAGA
>DAIMZU010000479.1:0-3245 GCA_036733845.1 Ramlibacter sp. | reverse complement strand
CAGCGTGGAGCCCGGTGTCCGCCTACAGGGAGTATCTGCTGTCCGTCGTCAGGCGCTCCGGCTCGCGCGTGGAAGGCGTTCATGGAAACGGACATCTCCGTCGCCGAGCGGCAGGCCTGGCCGGAATGAGGATCAGCCCGACCTCTGCGAGAGGTCTTCTTTGGAGGTCGCGTCGTGCCCGAGCTACTGCCGCTTCTCGCTGGGTGTTGGTGGCCGCGTGTTTCATCGCGCTGCTCGCCGGGCCTGTCGGGATCGCCCTCGGCGGGTTGGGCGACGCCGGAGCCGGTCTCAGCTACGTCGCCATATCGATCGTCCTGGCTCCAGTCACGTATTGCTTGGTGCGTTCTGGCGTCGCGTCCGGTCGCCGCTCGTCGCTCGTCGCGTTGGCGGTCCTGTACGCCACGCTTTCGGTGCTCTACTTCCAAGGGCTCGACGACCCGACCTGGAAGAGCCCCGATCCAGAAGCCGATGCGTTCGCCGCGACGAGTGGTGCGCTTCACTTGCTGGTCGCGGTCGCAGCAGGTTGCGCCTTGGCGCTGGGGGCAGCCGCGCGGCGGGGTGACTGATCTGGTACGCGAGCCTGCCGAGTGCGACCACGGCAGCTCCTGTCGCGGGACTGCGGCCTGTGGACGCGGCGACGCCCGCCGGCTGAGCCGAACATCTACGAGGCGCCTGCACCGGTGGAGGAGCGCGGCGTCAGACGCTTCGGGAGCCGGCGGTCCGGACTCGTCCGGTAGGACGACCGCCAGGGACGAGCTGGACGGTCGCCACGGCTGACTCGAATTCCTTTACTAGGTGCGCAACGACCGCTGTCGTCAGGCGCTGCGGCAGGCACCCGGGCCATGTCCAGCTTGGCATGCCGCACGTGTTGCACCCGCATGGATGAGCGTTGAACAACTTGACCTTGTGCCGTAACCTTCGCAAAGGCACTGCGCCATCAGGTCGCAGTCCCCGGGGGAGAGGCGGACAAGGGATGATTAAGGCATGCCGGCGAGCAATCGCGGCGATCCTGTGCCTAGCAGCGACCCCGGGCTGCGGGTATGAGAACGGTGAACGAGGCCAGTCGGCCGGGCACGAGCTTCCAGGGGCCGCTGCCAATCTGCTGACCGCTACTCCTCCGAGCGTCGCTCCGGAGGCAGCCTCGCGTGGGGATCTGATGCTCCTGGTCGGTGGACTGGAGCAGGTCGACGACGGCGCTGCGCTTGCCATCCCGGAGACCGCCCTCCTGGTGGATCTGGCCGACGGCAGTGAGCACATCATCCCGGCCCCAGGTGGGGAGACTCCAATTCGCGTCGACGCTGCTATTGGGACGCCGGATGGCTTTGTGGTCGTCGGATCACGGTGCCTTAACGGCCGAGGGCTGCACCCCGATGATCAAGTATGTCGACCAGGCACACCGGCTACCTTCTTATTTGAAGCGGACTCTCGGGCATGGCGTGAACTGTCCATGCCCGCTCTAGCTCCCAGAGAAGACGCACCGGATTGGACAATTCATCCTCACCTGGGCCTGCTGGCCGAAGGCGCACCATACCTCGTGGCTGAGTCGGGCCCGCGGTCTCCAGCGCCTTCTCCGGCCTCTGTCTCAGTCCTTCGTGGGGACGAATGGATCTCGATCGCTGAGCTGGGAAGGGCTCGGGTCCGCTCTGCATGCGGCGACGCATCCGCAGTGTGGACCTTAGAGGATGCAAACCCTCCCGAGTTGCCGGCGGAGGATCCCGAAACGAACCCAACTGAACCTGCCGAACTCGTACTTCGCTCCACAATGCTGGATGGGACGACGACAGTGACGCCTCTGCCACCCGTCGACCTTTCGTACCGGGGCATCGGCGTGTCTCTCGCCTGCGATCGGTCAGGTGTCTTCCTCCTTTCGGCGACACAGGACACCCAGACGCCCGTCGCCATCCACCGGTGGAGCGAGGCGGAATGGGTGCGGATAGGACACCTAGAGCCCGGGCTTGTATCGCGAGTCACCTCGGCTGAGGATGGCTTCGTGGTCATCAACCATGCGGTGGCAGGACACGCGGCGTACGAGCTGAGCGCCAGCATGGTCGCCGTCGACGCCGTGACCGCTCTCGGCCCAGAACTCGGCGATCACCTGATCGTTCCGGACGGCTTGGACGGCGGCTTTCTAGCAGTCGGCCCGTTGCCGGCGCTTGGCAATCGCCTCGAGGCGCCATCGACGCCGCGAGATGTCGTAGCGGCCAAGAGGATCGAGCCGTGAGCCGCAAATGGGCAACGATGATAGCCTGCGGCGCGGTTTTCGCCGCCACGTTACACCAATGGTCCACAGCGTCGGGAGCGCCGGGCGACCATAACTATACATCGGCACATGTCGTACAATTCAACGCGTGGGGTGGCCGAGGCAATGCGACCACCGGTTTCAATGTCGAGGTAGCTGATGCAATCATTACGTCTATCCTAAACAGGCCCTCGTATCCGTATGCCGTCAGCCTTAACGAGATTTGCGAATCTCAGTGGGCTCGCATACAGTGGATACTTGGTGTCAACGGAAGGAACTACTCGTCGAGCAACTCGTCCGGATATCAGTACTCCAGTATGCCATCTCTTGGCACATATTCCAATACGACCATTGGTAACGCCACACTTCACCCGAGTTGTGGCGCGTGGTATGGTAATGGGCTAATGATGCGCGGAGCCTACACATCCTCCGGTGGCGCCGATTGGTTCAATAGCCAGGCGCCGAGCAGTAGCGGTGAGCTACGGAACTGGAACTGTAAGTCCACACTTATGGTGTCGGTCGTCTGCAATACTCACTTGGCACCCGGCGCAACCTCATACACGTTTGCTCAGGACACGGAGTTTCGAAACATCGCACTATATGTGTCTGGCAATGGAGTGGTGGCAATGGGTGACTTCAACTACCAGTCTAGTTCGTCGCTAGCGATGGTGGGCTGGCTATTCACTGCCGGATTCATGGGAAGCGACAGCAGCAATCTGATGATGTCCACTTCAGACTACGGCGCACTCGATCGTCAATGGCGCAAGAACCCCAACGCTTGGGGTCATAACGCCTACATATCTAACTCCCCCTATTCTGATCACCATTGGCTGCAGGGCTACCTCTAGTCGCTCCAGCTGCGTCTCGCGGCCGGTGGCGAGACAGGCGGGCGAGGTACGTTCCATGACCGCCAGGCGGCTGCAGCCGCCAGGCGGATGCATGGGAGGGGTCGGGTCCGGCACGCGATAGCCGGACGCAGCGGCGCTGCCGGCTATGTATCCAGGAT
>DAIMZU010000478.1:0-3264 GCA_036733845.1 Ramlibacter sp. | reverse complement strand
CGATGAAGCTTGTGGCGCTCCATGACCTGCTCGACCGCGGGCGCGCAGGCGGCGTACATCAGGCTGCGCCCTTCCAGCGAGGCATCGAGCATGAAGCTGATGGTGCAGGCGCGGAAGTCCCCGTGCTCGATGCCCCAGTAGCTGTTCAGGCAGCCGATCTCGCGGCCGTCCCCATGTTTGGAGAACCCGACCAGGTGCACCGCCTGGCCCTTGCGCATCGCTTCCTCGCGCCGGGGAAGCTCCCCGGTCCAGAAGCTCGCCTTCTCGAGTTCGGGCGTCTGGGTCATGGCCATGCACAGGTGTTCGCGGTTTCGCGCATGGAAGCGGGCGTAGCCGGCGGCGAAGCTGGGGTGAACGGCATGGAGCCACCAGTCGTCCGTCTCGAGCCAGATCTCGGCCTTGCCGGCCGCGGGGGCCTGCGCCACCGGAAGCTGCTGCGCGATCATGGCTGCCCCGGCTCGATGATGCCCAGCCGCTGCCAGATCGGCACCGTGGTGTCCAGGAACTGCTGCGCCAGCGCCTCGAACTCGGTGCGCGCCGCCCTGTCGGCCGACGATGCGCCGGTGGCGGCAGCCTGCGCCGGCCAGGCGGCCTCGGTCAGCTCGGCCAGGCTGCGGGCGCCGGTGGCCCAGGCACCCAGCAGGAGGCGGTCCGGCCGCGTGGCCTCGAGGGCCTGGCCGGTGAGCGGCGATGCCACGTAACGCAGCGTGTTGTCCGCCCGCGCGCGCTCGGCGACGACACCATTGATGGCTGTCGCGCGCGCCCCGGAGGCCACGGCGGTGTCTTCGGTGAACACCGGAGACAGCAGGCTCTGGCCGACCAGGGCGGCCAGGGTCTCGAAGACGCGCTCGCGCGGGCTGTTGGCCAGGTCGGCCTGTTCGATGAGATCACCGATCCGCATGGGCTCACTCGCGCCGTCCATCACGCGGGCGATCCGGCGGGTGATGGTGGCGTCGAGCGTGACCGAGCCGTAGGGCGTCTGCTGCGCCGGGCTGATGCCGCCCGGCGAACGCAGGGGCACCAGGGCGACCTCGCACAGCAAGGCATCGCGACGCGCCGCCGGCAGGCGGTCGGCGCCCCGCACGAACACGTCGCGCCGGAAGCGCCGGTTCAGGACGAAGTCGTGCGCGGTCTGCCGAAGCCCGGCGTCGTAGTCGGCCAGGCCCAGGCCGCGTGTGCGGTGGAAGACCTCGCCCACCAGGTCGCTGCGGTGCAGGGAGCAGGCAAAGGACAGGCCGGCGGGATCGAGGTCGCGCAGCAGGTCGGCAAAATAGGTCAGGTGCCAGGACCTGTTGAAGTACTCGTGGGCGACCACGTGGACGTCGTCGCGCTGCAGGTCGTCCATCATCTGGCCGGCGCGAGGCGTCTGCTCGAAAAAAGCGGCCTTTCCGTCGCGCAGTCGCTGGGCGAACTCGACGGCGCCGCGGATGCGGCGGTCGGTGCCCTGGGCAGACCCGCCGGCGGCCTCGGAGTGGAGGTAGAGCAGGTCGCGCAGGGGCTTCTCCGCGGACCAGCCGGGCATGACGTTGTAGCTCATGTAGACCACGCCACCGAGCTTGAGCTTCCGGCGGATGAACTCGACCACATGGGCGCGGGCCGGCTCGTCGATCCAGGACCAGACGCCGTGCAGCGTGATGAAGTCGAACTGCGGCAGGTCACGGTCGAGCATCTCGGCGAAACCGTCGGCGAGCCACTGCGCCTGCAGCCCGGCCTGGGCGGCGACGGCGCGCGCAAAAAGGGCGTGTTCCGGCTGGAAGTCGGTTCCGTGGAAGCGCCCGCGCGGATTGGCGGCCGCATTCAGATTGCAGGAGACGCCCTGGCCGAAGCCGAGCTCGCAGTAGTCATAGCGGCCCGGCGACTGCCCGTTCGCCAGGCCGTTCATGAGCAGGAAGAACCGGATGAACGGCGGCGCCAGCTCGTGGTAGTAGCCGTGCGAATAAGTCAGGTCCGCCACATAGCCGTGTGACCAGTTGTTACGCATGTCAGGGGCTCCTGTCAAACTTACGGATGACATTTGACCACGTAAGTCATCCGTATGGAAGCACCCTGACGCGCTGTCCGCCGATAGTGTCAGTGTTCTCCAGAGTCCAGCCACTCGCCCAGCTGTTGGGCCATCCGCTCCAGCCCCAGGGAGAGCGCCCGCACGCCCGCGGCCGCGTCCGCCCGGAGGGCCGGCTCGCGGACCGCCAGTGTGCGCTGCGCCACGACACCGTCGCGCAGGACGGTGGCGCGCACCCGCACCTCACCGACGCTCGATTGCGGGCTGTCGAACCGCTGCGAGAAGTCCAGCAGTTCCAGCCTCAGGAAACGCTCGCCTTCGCTGGCGGCACGCGTGCGCCGAGCCGCCTCGCCGGGCGTCAGCACCGTGAACCGCGGCGCCAGCAGCTCGGCCATGCGTGAGCGCACCAGCAGGGCAATCGGCGCAATCCAGCGGGATTGGGTGTAGGCCCGCAGTTGCCGGCTGTCCTCGTAATCCAGCCGGTAGAGCATGCCCGCCTCCTCCAGGGGACCGGATGCCTGCACAGTCTCCAGCACCAGCACCCGCGGTGCGGCAATGCCCCTGGCGGGCGCACGCTCGGGCGGCGGACCGAGGTCGTATTCGGCGGCACGGACGGGGCGCGGGGCAACGCTGCTGCACCCGGCAGTGGCGCAGGCGCCGAGGGCGGCCCCCAGCACGAGCCGGCGCCTCACCGCGACTCCCCTGGAGCCGCGAAGCCCGGCTCGCCGGGCCCGGGCTGGGCCCGTTCCCGGCCGAAGATCAGCGACTGCGGGTTGTCGTCGATGCCGCCGATGGTGCGCTGCAACTGCCGCGCCGCTCGCGCGGTCTCGTCGGCCACCTGGTTGATGCGCGGCAAGGTGGCCGCGCCGAAGTTCTCCGCGGCGGTCGCCAGCGCGGCGGCGCCCTCTCCGAGCCGCTCCACCGGGCCGCCCGCCGCGTTGAGGCGCTCGACCGTGCGTCCGAATTCCGCGAGCGACGTGCGCGCCTGCTCCGAGGTCTGGCGAAGGGAATCCACCGCGGCGTCGATGCTCGCGACGGCTTCGGGGATGTTCGTGCGGTGGGGCCCGAGCTGGGCGTCCAGGATCACCGTCGTCCGGGCGGCCAGCCGCGACATGCCCTGCGCTGCCTCGCCGACACGGTCGAGGGCAGCCGCCACGCGCTGCTGGTTCGGCTCCCCCAGCAACTGGTTGAGGCGATCGGCGCTCTCCTCGATCCGGTCCAGGATGGCGTCGCTGCGGTCGGTCAGCCGGCTGACCAGGCTGGGA
>DAIMZU010000477.1:0-3266 GCA_036733845.1 Ramlibacter sp. | reverse complement strand
AGATAGCCGATGCCGCGGGTGATCAGCTCGTGCTGCTCGATCGAAGCCAGTTCGGCCCGGTCGATCAGTTCGGCCTTGAGCAGTCGCGCCTTGAGGGACGCGGCGGCCTGACCCTTCTGCTCACCCTTGTCGCGGATGTACGCATCGCCCCACAGGTCACCGAGGCGAAGTCGCACCAGCGGGCGCTGCTTGGGATCGTCAACGCCGATGTAGCGCTGAACGAGCTTCTTGGCCTCGGCACCCGAGACCTTGACGTCGAAGTAGCGGTAGCTGGGGTCCCGGGCGGGGCCGACCAGCGCGGCGATGGTGCAAGCAAGGAAAGGCTGCGCACGGCGGCCGCCCCGGACGGGCACTTCACGGACACGCTGGACGTAGCCGATGCCCGAGGTGTGGAGGTCGAAATACGATTTCTCGTTGGACGTGGTGTTCATGGTGAATCTCCATTGGGATGAAGCGGAGACACACCGGCCCACGCATGCGGGGAAGGTGCGTAACCCCGCGGTGGGTTGATAAGGCGAAAGCATCCGCCACCAGAGGCTGGTGGCCGCTCGCGGATGGATGCGGTGCGAGCTGGCTCGGTCACGCAGTGGGAACTGCGCCGCAACCTCGAAGACCGATGGTTGCCTGGCATGTCGCTGACAACGTCAGCAGGCATGGGGTCAGCATGGCCGGGCCTCGCGCGCGCGGCAGCAATCAATCGGCATCCGGGTGCTTCCCTTTGTCCGCGCCGCCCGGCGCCTGCCACAGGCATTTGGGGCGGCGCAGGTGCTCGGGGTATCGGCGAGGGGGAGGCTGGGACGGCTCCAGGCGCCGCCGCCGCGCGCGCCAATCAGCCGCCAGCCGGCGGCGCGCGGGCTGGCGCCGCCTTCGTCGGGTAAGGTGTAGGTGATCAGGCGGATGTAGCCCAGCGACTTTGCCGCCTGCCAGGCCGCGCCGTATAGCTTGCTGCAGGCGTTGGGTGTGCTGTCGGTGCACAGCCGTGTGACTTCCCGCGTCCAGCCATCGTCCAGGTGCCGCGCGACCGGCCGGCCGACGATGGCCACGCCGCGGATCAGGTCGCTGTCGACCAGCGTGACGGCCAGGGCGAACTTCGCAGCCTGGACCGGACGGTGATGGTGTGCCAGCACGAAGACGTTGGCCGTGCGCAGCGACACCGGCAGCAGGTGCAGCCTCGGCGAGGTCGATGATGTGTTCATGCGGTCGTCTCCGGTGGCATGCCGGCGCTGTGGCCCGCGGGGCGTGCCTTGGCGGCTGGAGACGAACGCGCATGCGCGGCGATGGCCGCGGTGCGAACAAAAGAAAGCCCCCGGTGCGGGGGCTGCGAGGGCTGCGCGGCGGTTGCCGCTTCAGGCGGGAGGCACCACGGCCAAGGACAGGTGCGTGGCGGTGGCGGACAGCACGAGATCGTCCGCCGAGTGCAGGAGGCGCGTGAACAGGCCGTCCTTCGGGTCGAAATACTCCGCAAAATCGTCGCCACCCAGCTCGCGGCCGGCGAGGTGCCACCAGTCATCGAACGGGTCGGTGTCCGGGTTGCAGCCGACGGCGTAGGCGAGCAGTTGCTGGCGTCCATCCGGGCGACGCTCCCCACGCTCGGCGAGGAAGTACACGCCCTGGTCCTTGACCAGGACGATGCGGCACTGATTGGCGATGGCTTCGGTCAGCACGGGGCGCAGGTCGGCGCCTTTGAATCGCAGTGACATGGATGAAATCTCCTGTGTTAAAAAAAGAGAAAGGCCCTCCACCCGATGGGATGAAGGGCCTGTAGGTCACGCGGCCGGAATGGCTGGAACGCCGTGGCGGGTGCCTCGGGTCAGCCGAGGGGCGTCATGCCGGGACGGCTTGGCGCTTACGGGCCGCCTTCGCGTCGAGGATGCTCACGTCGATCTGGCGCCAGCGCCCGTCGTCGATGAGCCGCTCCAGCACTTCGCCGAGCATGTCGAAATACACCTCGTCGTGCCGATCGACCAGTTCGACCGATTCACCGTTCTGACGGTGCAGTTCCACCACGTAGGTGTCTCCGCCGCGGTCGTAGAGGATCGTCACCCGGCCCTCGAACTTCGCGGTCGAGACCGTGAAGCTGATCGCCGGCGGGGTCTCGATGATCTTGGAGGGCGTGGGATCGACCCAGGTGAAGTCGCGGGCACCGGCATCCACCAGCATGTGGGTGATGCGCCGGAAGCGATCGGGGGCCGGCATCTCTTCCAACTGCTCGATGAGCTGGCCCAACTCCATGCACTGCGGCGTGGGAATGGGCAGCTTGGCCGGCGCCGAGCCGAGGATGTGCCTCGTGATGGTGTACGGCGTGCCGTCCGAAGTCTTCTCGGTGATGACCTCCGGCGTGTCCGCGCGCAGTCCGTCGAAGCGACGACGGGCATAGGGTTGGACATGCACCTTGGCGCCTTCGGCAGGAACCGTGGTCACCAGGCTGGGATCGAGCACCGCGAACTCGGAAGGCTTGAGCTTGACGACGATGGCATCGTCGGTCGCAGCGACCACCTTGCCGTCGAAGGGTTGGGGGTCGATGGCAAAGCCCAGCGTTGAGGACAGCGGCTGATCATCGAACACGCGGTACTTGAACGATCGCACGTTACGGGGCACATGGCCTGCGACCAGCGAAGGCATCATGGATTTGATGAGGGAACGGTCCATGGGGAAACTCCTTGAGAAATAACAAGGGATTCCCCGCCCGCAAGGGAGAGGTCCCTTGTGGGTGGCGTGGATGGACGCGGTAGGTCCGTAGGAAGAAACGACCAGCACGGTTTCCCGTGCTTGCAGCCTCGAAGGTCTCGACTGCCTGGGCATGTGTCGGCAGCGCCGACGGACATGGGGTAAGCATGGCCCCGGGGTGGTCGGCCTGCCCGCAGGAAACGGCACCGCAACATGCCCGCATTCCTGTGCTGCGTACAAGAAAAAGCCCCTCGAAAGGGGCCGGAGGGGTCAGGCTTGGTACACGAAGTAGTGCTCGCGCTGACGCGGAAAGAACACGTGCTTCCACGTGTCCCCGCTTGTGTTGCCACCGTCGAAGATGACCATTTCGTAGTCGTCCACGTCGGTGTCCATCAGGTCGGCGCTGGCGATATGGCGCATGTGCAGCATGCCGCTCATGCGCTCGACTACCAGGATCTGGCCGATGGCATCGTCCTGGCTCATGGCATTGAAGCAGGCTCCAAGCTGGTGCTCGAAGTCCGATACGGGCGAGATGAGATCGGGGAACATGGGATCGCTCCTATGAAAGTGAACCGGCCCGGCTCCCTGGCGGGAGACGG
>DAIMZU010000476.1:0-3268 GCA_036733845.1 Ramlibacter sp. | reverse complement strand
TCGAGTAGTTCATGTTGGCGATGCCGCCTTCGTAGATCAGGTCCACGATCAGCTTGAGCTCGTGCAGGCACTCGAAGTAGGCCATCTCGGGCGCGTAGCCGGCTTCCACCAGCGTCTCGTAGCCGGCCTTGATCAGTTCCACGGTGCCGCCGCACAGCACGGCCTGCTCGCCGAACAGGTCGGTCTCGGTCTCTTCGCGGAAGTTGGTCTCGATGATGCCGGCCTTGCCGCCGCCGTTGGCCATGGCATAGGACAGCGCCAGGTCGCGCGCCTTGCCGCTCTTGTCCTGGTGCACCGCCACCAGGTGCGGCACGCCGCCGCCCTGCGTGTAGGTCGAGCGCACGGTGTGGCCCGGGGCCTTGGGCGCGACCATCCAGACGTCGAGGTCCGCTCGGGGAATGACCTGGTTGTAGTGCACGTTGAAGCCGTGCGCGAAGGCCAGCGAGGCACCCTCGCGGATGTTCGGCGCCACGTTGTTGCTGTACACCTCGGCGATCTGCTCGTCAGGCAGCAGGATCATCACGACGTCGGCGGCCTTGACGGCCTCGTTGACTTCCATGACCTTCAGCCCGGCCTTCTCGACCTTGCCCCAGGACGCGCCGCCGCGGCGCAGGCCCACCAGCACCTTCACGCCGCTGTCATTGAGGTTCTGGGCATGGGCATGGCCTTGCGAGCCGTAGCCGATGATCGCGACCGTCTTGCCCTTGATCAGGCTCAGGTCACAGTCCTTGTCGTAGAAAACCTTCATCTCGTCTCTCCGTTTGAAATGGATTTGCCGTTCGTCCCTGAGCCTGTCGAGGGGCTCAAGCGGTCCCCGCGGCTGCGGGGCTTCGACAGGCTCAGCCCGAACGGTCGGGTGGCTGGGCCTTGGTGGGGGGTCGCGGGGATCAGACCCTCAGGATGCGCTCGCCACGGCCGATGCCGCTGGCGCCCGTGCGCACCGTCTCGAGGATGGCCGTACGGTCGATGGCCTCGAGAAACGCGTCGTTCTTGGACTGGTCACCGGTGAGCTCGATGGTGTAGCTTTTGTCGGTCACGTCGATGATGCGGCCACGGAAGATGTCGGCCATGCGCTTCATCTCCTCGCGCTCCTTGCCCACGGCGCGCACCTTGACCATCATGAGTTCGCGCTCGGTGTAGGAGCCTTCGGTGAGGTCCACCACCTTGACCACCTCGATGAGGCGGTTGAGGTGCTTGGTGATCTGCTCGATGACGTCGTCCGACCCGGTGGTCTGGATGGTCATGCGCGACAGGGACGGGTCCTCGGTCGGCGCGACGGTGAGCGATTCGATGTTGTAGCCGCGGGCCGAGAACAGGCCGACGACGCGGGACAGGGCGCCGGGCTCGTTCTCGAGCAGCACGGCAATGATGTGCTTCATGGGTGGATTCCTCTTTTCGCCGCCCTCCCCCGCAGCCGGTAAGCGGCGGGCTCGGCGGTCAATAGATTCGTCTCTCGGGATGGCCCACCGCAGGCGGCGGGCGGCGGATGGTCAGAGGTCTTCGGACCCCAGCAGCATTTCGGTGATGCCCTTGCCGGCCTGGACCATGGGGAACACGTTCTCGGTGCGGTCGGTGCGGAAGTCCATGAAGACCGTGCGGTCCTTGAGCTTGCGCGCCTCGCGCAGGGCCGGCTCGACGTCGCGCGGGTGCTCGATCAGCATCCCGACGTGGCCGTAGGCCTCGGCGAGCTTGACGAAGTCAGGCAGCGCGTCCATGTAGCTGTGGCTGTAGCGGCCCTCGTAGTCGAGTTCCTGCCACTGGCGCACCATGCCGAGATACCGGTTGTTCAGCGACAGCACCTTGATCGGGGTGTTGTACTGCAGGCAGGTGGACAGCTCCTGGATGCACATCTGCACCGAGCCCTCCCCCGTCACGCAGTACACCTCGGACTGCGGCTTGGCCAGCTTGATGCCCATGGCATAGGGAATGCCAACACCCATGGTGCCCAGCCCACCGGAATTGATCCAGCGGCGCGGTTCCTCGAAGGGGTAGTACTGGGCGGCCCACATCTGGTGCTGGCCCACGTCGGAGGTGATGTAGGCGTCGGCGCCCCGGGTCATCGCGGCGAGAGTCTCGATCACGTACTGCGGCTTGATGACTTCCTGGTTGCCGCGGTCGTAGCGAAGGCAGTCGCGCTTGCGCCAGCCCTCGATGGTGTCCCACCAGGCGCCCAGTGCGGCGGCGTCCGGCTTCTGGGCAGATTCCTTCACCATCGCGATCAGTTCGGCCAGGACGTCCTTGACGTCGCCGACGATCGGGATGTCGACCTTGACCCGCTTGGAGATGCTGGACGGGTCGATGTCGATGTGGATGATCTTGCGCTCGTTCTGCGCGAAGTGCTTCGGGTTGCCGATCACCCGGTCATCGAAGCGCGCGCCCACCGCCAGCAGCACGTCGCAGTTCTGCATGGCGTTGTTGGCCTCGAGCGTGCCGTGCATGCCCAGCATGCCCAGGAACTTCGGGTCGCTCGCCGGGATGGAACCCAGGCCCATGAGCGTGTTGGTGCAGGGATAGCCGAGCAGGCCGGCGAGTTCGCGCAGTTCGGCGGTGGCATTGGCCAGCACCACGCCGCCGCCGGTGTAGATGTAGGGCCGGCGGGCCGACAGCAGCAGGGCCAGCGCCTTGCGGATCTGCCCGCCATGCCCCTTGCGCACCGGGTTGTACGAGCGCATCTCGACCTTGTCCGGATAGCCGGTCCAGGCCGTCTTGTTGAAGGAGACGTCCTTGGGGATGTCGACCACCACCGGGCCTGGCCGGCCCGAACGCGCGATGTGGAAGGCCTTTCGCATGACCTCGGCCATCTGCCGCACGTCCTTGACGAGGAAGTTGTGCTTGACGATGGGCCGGGTGATGCCGACGGTGTCGCACTCCTGGAAGGCATCCAGGCCGATGGCGGCCGTGGGCACCTGCCCGGTGATGATCACCATCGGGATGCTGTCCATGTAGGCCGTGGCGATGCCGGTCACTGCGTTGGTGACGCCCGGCCCGGAGGTGACGAGCGCGACGCCGACCTCACCGGTCGCGCGTGCGTAGCCGTCGGCTGCGTGCACGGCGGCCTGCTCGTGACGCACCAGCACGTGCTGCATGGTGTCCTGCTTGTACAGGGCGTCGTAGATGTGGAGGACCGAGCCGCCCGGGTAGCCCCAGATGTACTTGACGCCTTCGGCCTGCAGCGACTTGACGAGGATTTCGGCGCCGCGCAGTTCCTGCGATTGGCCGGAGGCGGCGGCTGCGGCGGAGCTGAGCTCCGTGCGGGAGATTTCCATGG
>DAIMZU010000475.1:3031-3284 GCA_036733845.1 Ramlibacter sp. | reverse complement strand
CCCTGCGCCCGCTGCCGGAAGTGCGGCAGCGCCGCGCGGCACACGTGGTGGGCCGCGCCCACCGCGCCGTCGAACTGCTCGCGCCAGTCGTCCCAGGCCAGGTCTTCATAGGGGCGGCGCTGCTCGGGGTCGAAGGGGTAGGGAGCGAAGGCGTTGTTGACCACCACGTCGAGGCGGCCGAACTCGGCGGCCGTGCGGTCCACCAGCGCGCGCGCCTGGGCCGCGTCCCGCACGTCCGCCAGCAGGGCCAGCG
>DAIMZU010000475.1:0-3021 GCA_036733845.1 Ramlibacter sp. | reverse complement strand
GGCCAGCGCGTCGCCACCCGAGACGACGCAGTCGCCCGCCACGGCGTTCGCCGACTGCTGGTCGCGCAGGTAGTTCACGCCCACCGCGGCGCCCTGCGCCGCGAAGGCGCGCGCCAGCGCCGCGCCGATGCCGCGCCCCGCACCGGTGACCAGCACGACTTTTCCGCGGAAGTCCATCATCCGTCCAGCCGGCCGGGCAGCAGTTCGGTGCTGACGTGGTCCGCCATGCGCAACGGCCGAGACACCAGTCCGAGCCGGTGGTAGACGTCGGCGGCCTGTTGCAGCGACGGCAGGTGGATCGCACCCAAGCCTTCCTTCTGCGTCAGCGGGGACACGGTCGATGCGTTGCGCAGGCGCACGATCTCGAGGTTGAGGGCCGGGTCGCTGCCGTCGATGGCCCGCGTGACCGCCAGGCGCGCGGCCTCCTGGGGCTGCGCGATCATCCACGCGGCCGCATCGCGGTAGCCGCGCAGGAAGCGTCGCAGCACCGGCTTGCGCTGCTGGAACACCTCCTCGCGCACCACGAACAGGTCGCTCGAGACATTCAGGGACTGACCCACCTCGATCACGTTCACCTCGCCCAGGCCGCGGCGGCGGCCGATCGCCAGTCCGGTGTCGGTGGCGGCGGTGGCGTCGACCTGGCCTTGCAGCAGCGGCGCGAAGTTGAGCAGTCCGGTCACTACGATGGTCACGTCGCTTTCCGACAGGCCGGCCTGATGCAGCAGCACCAGCAGGTTCTGGCGCGTTCCGCTGGCCAGGCTGTAGACCCCGATGCGCTTGCCCTTGAGGTCGGCCGGCCTGCGGATACCGCTGGACTGCAGCGCCACCACGTTGAAGACGTTCTGCGGATAGATGTCGTAGATGGCGCGCAGCTTCTCGCCCTTGTCGAGGGCGGCGAACAGCGAGCCCGGATCGGTAAAGGCGACATCCGCCTGCCCCGACAGGATGTTGCGGATGGCGTCGCCGCCGCCGGCGCCGGGCACATAGCCCAGGTCGATGCCCTGGGCCCGGTAGAAGCCCTTGTCGGGCTCGGCCAGCAGCGGCATCACCTCGGTGATCGCCTTGCTCCAGCCCGCGACAGTGACCTTGTCCAGGCGCGCCGGCTGCTGCGCGCGCACAGGGCCCGCCAAGCCGAGGGCTGCGGTGCCCGCGAGGGCGGCGAGCAGCGCACGCCGGCGTCGAGAGGTGTCCATGGGATGTCCTTCCGTCCTTGGTTCAGTGAATCCGGGTGTACGGGCGCAGCAGTGCGCGCTCGAGCCACAGCGTGACCTGGTAGGCAATGAGGCCGATCGTTGCGATGAGCACCAGCACCGCGAACATCAGCGGCGTGTCCATGCTGCCCTGCGCGGCGATCACCAGCGCGCCCAGGCCGCGGTTCGCGCCCATGAACTCGGCCACCACCGTGCCGACCAGCGCCAGCATCACGGCCACCCGCAGGCCGGCGAGGATGCCGGGCAGGCCGGTGGGCAGCTTCAGCCGCCAGAGCACCTGCGCCCGCGTCGCACCGAGCATCCGGAACAGCTCCAGCCGCTCGGGGGCGACCTGCCGCAAGCCGGTCAGCGTGGTCTCGAGCAGGGGAAAGAAGCACACCAGCGCGGTGATCACCACGGTGGACGTCATGCCGAATCCGAACCACAGGATGAACACCGGCATGAGGGCCAGCTTGGGCACGACCTGGCTCACCACCACGTAGGGCATGAACAGCGCCCGCGCGACGCGCGATTCGGCCATGGCCACCCCGGCCGCGAAACCGAAGCCGCAGCCCAGCAGCACGCCCAGACCGAGTGCCGAAGCCGTGGCGCGCAGGTGCGGCCAGAAGTACCCGCTGGCCAGGCCGGAGCCCAGGGACTGCAGCACGCGCGTGGGCGGCGGCAGCACCAGCGCGGACAGGCCGAGCAGGCGGGTAGCGGCCTCCCAGGCGGCCAGCAGTCCGGCGAACAGCAGCGCCGAGGCGGCCCACAGGCGTGCGTCGCTCGCCTGGGTCATGGCGCCTCCACCGGAAGGTCCATGGCCTGGCGCACCTGCCGCCCGAACGCGGCGAAGGCCGCACTGCCGCGCAGCGCGGCGGCACGCGGCCGGGGCAACCCGATGTCCAGCGTGCGCACCAGGCGACCTGCCTCCATCACGCTGACCCGGTCGCCGAGGAACACCGCCTCGGCGATGTCGTGGGTCACGAACAGGACCGTGCTGCCTTCGGCGGCGGCCATGTGCAGCAGGTCCTGCTGCAGGTCCTCGCGCGTGATGGCGTCCAGCGCCGCAAAAGGCTCATCCAGCAGAAGCAGCGCGGGCCGCGGCAGCAGCGCGCGTGCGAGTGCGACGCGGCTCTGCTGGCCGCCGGACAGCTCGCGCGGATAACGTCGTTCCAGCCCCGCCAGGCCGAGCCGCTCCAGCAGTGCCTGCGCGTGCGCCCGGTCGCCCGCCGAAGGCGTCCGCTGGAGCGAGACCGGCAGGAGCACGTTGTCGATCATCCGCTGCCATTCGAGCAGCGTGGGCGACTGGAACACGAAGCCGATGTCCGCCCGCGCCTGCGCCGGCGCCCTCCCCCGCAAGCGCACGCGGCCGCTCGCCGGTTCCAGCAGCCCGGCGGCGAGCTTCAGCAGGGTCGTCTTGCCGCAGCCACTGCGGCCCACCAGGCAGTGGACTTCACCCTCCCGCAGCGCCAGGTCGACCGCCTGGACGACCGGCGTTCCAGCGGTCCAGGCAAATGCCACCTGCTCGATGGCCAGGAAGTTCATGGCGCGTCCTCCTGGGCATACGGCGCCAGCCGGTCGGCCGCGCGCTCGGCCGAAGCCTCGATCTCGCACATGCGAACCAGGTCGGACAGGCTGAAGCGCCCGTCGTGGTGCCAGCCCGGCTCGGGCGCGGCCATGGCGCCCAGCGCACACACGCGGGTGATGCCTGCCGCGGCGAGCTGGCCGGACAGGGCCCACAGGCGCTCCGGCGCAACGGCCACCGCCGCGGTCTGGAGGTGACGGGCGTGCGGCGCGAGCAGCGCCGCCGCGTCCTCGAGCCGGTCCAGCG
>DAIMZU010000474.1:0-3285 GCA_036733845.1 Ramlibacter sp. | reverse complement strand
TGGCTGTAGTTGCCCGCAACGGCCAGCACCTGCGCGGCGATGTTCTCGGCCAGCTGGTGCGCCAGCGACTCGGCGTCGGCATGGATCACCTTTGCGACGCCGGCAATCTTGGACGCTGCTTCAGCGGCGCCTTGCGCCTGGTGCCCGGCCACCAGCACATGCACCTCGCCCCCGCAGGCCGCCGCGGCCGTGACGGTGTTGAGGGTGGCGGGCTTGTGGGAGGCGTTGTCGTGTTCTGCGATGACGAGGGAGGGCATGGGAATCCTTGGGGTTCAAACGGGGAAATACGAACGCGCGTCCGGCGGTTCGGCTTCTCAGATCACCTTGGCTTCGTTCCTGAGCTTGTCGACCAGCGTGGCGACGTCAGGCACCTTCACGCCGGCGCCGCGCTTGGGCGGCTCGGAGACCTTGAGGGTCTTCAGCCGCGGGGCCACGTCCACGCCCAGGTCCTCGGGCTTGATGTTCTCCAGCGGCTTCTTCTTGGCCTTCATGATGTTGGGCAGCGTCACATAGCGCGGCTCGTTCAGGCGCAGGTCGGTGGTGACGATGGCAGGCAGCGACAGCTCCAGCGTCTCCAGTCCGCCGTCGACTTCGCGCGTGACGCGGGCCTTGCCATCGGCCACTTCGACCTTGCTGGCAAACGTCGCCTGCGGCAGGTCGCATAGCGCGGCCAGCATCTGGCCGGTCTGGTTGCAGTCGTCGTCGATCGCCTGCTTGCCCAGGATCACGAGGCCGGGCTGCTCCTTGTCGACCAGGGCCTTGAGCAGCTTGGCCACCGCCAGGGGCTGCAGTTCTTCGGAGGTCTCGACCAGGATGGCCCGGTCCGCGCCGATGGCCATGGCTGTGCGCAGCGTCTCCTGGCATTGCGCCACCCCGCAGGAGACGGCGATCACCTCGGTGACGACGCCCTTTTCCTTCAGCCGCACCGCCTCTTCCACGGCGATCTCGTCGAAGGGGTTCATGCTCATCTTCACGTTGGCGATGTCCACGCCCGTCTGGTCCGACTTGACACGGACTTTCACGTTGTAGTCGACCACTCGCTTGACGGGGACCAAGGCCTTCATGGGGGCGCGCTCCTGATGGGTTGAATTGACGTGTACGTAAACCGATCGATTCTATGCTCCGCTGCGCAATTGCGCCGCCGGGACGCGGTCGCTGCCGCCCGCGGAAGAGAAAACGAACGGTCGTTCTATTTGGGGATTATAGGCACAGGAAGACCGGAATCGGCGGCCGTGGCGGCAGGCGATGGCCGCAGGTGCAGCACCCGCTGCGGATACGGGATGTCGATACCCGCTTCCCGGAACCTCTTCAGGATGGCGAGGTTGATGTCGGAGCGGACATTCATCTGCCCGTTCTGCGGGTCGGCGATCCAGTAGCTCAGCACGAACTCCAGTCCGTCGGCGCCGAAGTTGTTCAGGCGCGCGGCAGGCCCCGGCTTCTCCAGGACGCGCGGGCAACTCGACGCCGCCGCGCAAAGGATGCGGCTGACCTCCTCGACATCGCTTTCATAGGAGACGGAGACCTCGGTGGTCAGCAGGATCAGCGGATCGGCCAGCGAGAGGTTTTCGATGCTCTCGGTGATCAGGCGCTCGTTCGGGACGATGGATTCGCGGCCATTGGGTGCGCGAATGAGGGTGTAGCGGGTCTTGATGTCCATGACCTGCCCCTCGAAGGTGCCGACCCGGACCGTGTCGCCGATGCGCAGGCTGCGCTCGAACAGGATGACGAAGCCGCTGACGTAGTTGGACGCGAGTTTCTGGAGGCCGAAGCCCAGGCCGACGCCCAGGGCGCCACCGAGCACCGAAAACGCGGTGAGGTCCACGCCCAGGGTGGACAGACCCACCAGGAAGCCCACCAGCAGCAGCCCCGAACGTACCGCCGTGGCCGCCACCCGGCGAAGCGACAGGTCCCCGATGGCGCCGCGCATGACGCGCTGCTCGAGCGCGGCGGACACCCACAGCGTGATGACCAGCACCACGCCTGCCGACAGCACGCCCTGCACCAGGGACAGCAGGCTCACGCGGCCGCGTCCGACGCTGAAGCTGATGGCGTCCAACTCGGCCATGACGGCGGGCAGCAGGCCGAGGATCCAGAGCACGGCGGCAATCCAGGCCATCCAGGAGAACAATCGCTCGACCATGCGCGCGACGCCCGAGTCGGGGAACACGAGGGTGAGCACGCGCGCGATCAGCCGGATGCCGGCCAGCGACATCAGGACCGGCACCGCGATGCGCAGCAGGGCCACGCCCTGGAACCCATCCAGCGCCACCCGGGCCGAGTAGGTGAACACCAGCGCCAGCAACGGAAAGAGCAGGCCGTCGACGACGTAGCGCCCGAACCAGACGGACTCGCTGCCGCGGCGGGATGCCACCGCCCAGGAGACCAGCCAGGCCAGACCCAGCGAGCCCAGCAGCGCGGCGACCTGCCACAGCATCTGCGGCTCGCCCCACTGGCGCGCCAGGTTGTCCAGCACGCCCATCAGAGGTCTGCCAGCGCGCGCAGGTGCGCCTCGACGCTGCGGGCCAGGGCGCCCAGGTGATAGCCCCCCTCGAGGCTGGAGACGATTCGGCCGCCCGCATGGCGCTGCGCGACTTCGCACAGGCGGCTGGTGATCCAGGCGTAGTCCTGCTCGACGAGACCGAGTTGCCCGAGTTCGTCCTCGCGGTGCGCATCGAAGCCGGCGCTGATGAAGATCATCTCGGGCCGGAACGCGTCGAGCCGCGGGATCCAGGCCTGCTCGATCAGCTCCCGCACCTCCATGCCGCGCGTGTAGGCGGGCACCGGCAGGTTGACCATGTTGGGCCCGCGCGGCGCATCGCCGCTGAACGGATACAGCCCCTGCTGGAAGATACCCACCATGAGGACCCGCGGGTCTCCGGCGAGGATGTCCTCGGTGCCGTTGCCGTGGTGCACATCGAAGTCGACCACCGCGACCCGCTGGAGCCCGCGCCGCTCGAGCGCATACCGCGCTCCGATGGCGATGTTGTTCAGGAAGCAGAAGCCCATGGCGTGGTCGCGGCAGGCATGATGGCCTGGCGGGCGCACCGCGCAGAAGGCGTTGGCCAGCTCGCCGTCGATGACGGCGTCGGTGGCCGCCAGCACCGCGCCCGCGGCACGCAGCGCCGCTTCCCAGGTGTGGGCGTTCATGGAGGTGTCGGCGTCGATGTGCACATGCGACGGACCGCCCGCCTGAAGCTGCTCGGCGAGCTCGAGTTCGAGGCCCCGCAGGGCCGCGACGTGGAGGCGGTCGTGGGCGAGTTCGATGTCCGCCAGCGAGGCACGGGG
>DAIMZU010000473.1:0-3287 GCA_036733845.1 Ramlibacter sp. | reverse complement strand
TCTGGTGGTCGCTGATCTCCTTCAACATCACCTTCTTCCCGATGCACTTCCTGGGACTGGCCGGCATGCCCCGCCGCTATGCCGACTACCCCATGCAGTTCGCCGACTTCAACGCAGTGGCCTCCATCGGCGGCTTCGCCTTCGGCCTCGCGCAGGTGTACTTCTTCTTCTGGGTGGTTCTGCCGGTCATGCGCGGCCAGGGCGCGACCGCGCCCCAGCGCCCCTGGAACGATCCGGACGGCAAGGGTGCCGAAGGCCTGGAGTGGGAAGTCCCCTCGCCGGCGCCCTTCCACACCTTCGAAGTCCCGCCCCGCCTCGATCCCACGGCCACCCGCGTGCTCGACGCCCGCGTGCAGCCCGAGAACCCTGGCGCGGTCTCCTGATCGAGCGGACCCAGACTCCATGCCTGCCATGACCCGCAACGACGATCGTGAGCGCCGCAAGGCCAACGTGCGGCTGGGGCTCATCCTGGCCTCCGTCGCCGCAGCGTTCGCGCTGGGCTTCGCAGCCAAGATGTGGCTGCTCGGCGGCTGAACCGGAGCCATGCCGTGAGCCTCGCGCGCGAGAACCTGCGCATGGTCGGCAAGCTGGTCGTGGTGGCGGCCGGCATGTTCGCCTTCGGCTATGCGCTCGTGCCGATCTACCAGCACGTGTGCGAGGCCCTGGGCATCAACATCCTCGCCATCGGCGAGCGCCAGGTGCCGGGCAACGCCAAGGTGAAACCCAACACGCAGGTGGACCGCAGCCGAGTCATCACGGTCGAGTTCGACGCCAATGCGCGCGGCCCGTGGGACTTCAAGCCCGCGCAACGCTCGGTGCAGGTGCACCCCGGCGAGCTGGCCACGGTCATGTACGAGTTCCAGAACGTGCAGGGACGCCGCATGGCGGCCCAGGCCATCCCGAGTTACGCCCCGCGCAATTCGGCCGCGCACTTCAACAAGCTCGAGTGCTTCTGCTTCAACCAGTACGTGCTGGAGCCGGGCGAAAAGAAGGAGTGGCCGGTGGCCTTCGTCATCGACCCCAAGCTGCCCAAGGACGTGACCACCATCACGCTGTCATACACCTTCTTCGAGGTGGGCGCGCGCACCCCCGCTGCGCCGACGGCCGCGGCGCCGGCCGGCGTGCCTCGCTCGTGACGGTGTCGCCAGAGATTTTTCTATAAAAGAAGTGATTCGGAACCAGGAGTGAAGATGAGTACCAGCGCATCCGGCAAGACGCCGTACTACTACGTGCCCCAGCCGTCGCGGCACCCGGCGTTCGCCGCACTGGCATTGTTTTTCGTGATCCTGGGCGCCGGCCAGTGGATCAACGGCGTCGCATGGGGCAAGTGGTCGCTGTTCGCGGGCCTGGCCTTCCTGGCCTTCGTGCTGTTCCAGTGGTTCGGCGACTCGATCCGCGAGAGCGAGACCGGGCAGTACGGTCGCAAGATCGACCTGTCCTACCGCTGGAGCATGAGCTGGTTCATCTTCTCCGAGGTCATGTTCTTCGGGGCCTTCTTCACCGCGCTTTGGTGGATGCGCGCCCACTCGGTGCCGGCACTCGGCGGCATGGACAACGCCCTGCTCTGGCCCGACTTCAAGGGCGTCTGGCCCAGCGTCGCCGTCGGCACGACCGCATCTCCCGCGGGCATCATCGAGCCCTTCCAGACCATGGGCCCCTTCTGGCTGCCCACCATCAACACCGCCCTGCTGCTGACCTCCGGCGTCACCCTGACCATCGCGCACCACGCGCTGCGTGACGGTCTGCGCAGCAAGACCATCCTCTGGATGTGGGCCACGGTCATCCTCGGCTTCGTGTTCCTGTGCGTGCAGGGCTATGAGTACTACCACGCCTACGTCGACCTGAACCTCAAGCTGACTTCGGGCGCCTACGGCTCGACCTTCTTCATGCTCACGGGCTTCCACGGCTTCCACGTGCTGGTCGGCATGCTGATGCTGCTGTTCATCACCCTGCGCCTCATGAAGGGCCACTTCACGGCCGACCGCCACTTCGGCTTCGAAGGCGCCGCCTGGTACTGGCACTTCGTGGACGTGGTCTGGCTGGGCCTGTACGTGCTGGTGTACTGGATGTGACCCGCTGACCACGCCGATGCAACAGGGCCGCAATCGCGGCCCTTTTCACATCCACCCGGTGTCAGGCGCCCAGCGGAACGCCCGTTGGCCGGATGTAGCCGAATTTCCAGGCCAGCAGGATGCACACGAACAGCAGGATGGAAAAGCCCACGCGGAACGCCAGGGCGCGGGCCATGTGGCTGGTCTTGGGCTTGTCTCCCTCACCGCGCATCATGAAATACAGGGCCGAGCCCAGGCTGCCAAGGATCGCGACGAACGCGAGCACGACGAAAAATACCTTCATGCAGGAGATTATCCGGTGCCCCCACTGACTCGCTGGCGCTTCTGGCTGCTGAGCCTTGCCGCGGCTGCAGGGATCGCGCTGACGCTGTCCCTGGGTGCCTGGCAGTGGGGCCGCGGCCAGCAGAGGCTTGCGTTGCACGCAGCCATCGAGCAGCGCATGGCGCTGCCGCCGCTGGCTGCGCATGACTACCTCGCGCAGGCGGGCGCCCCCGCGGCGCTGCACCGTCCGGTGCGGCTGGTGGGGCAGTGGTTGCCCGAGCACACCGTCTTCCTCGACAACCGCCAGGTCGAAGGTCGGCCGGGCTTCTACGTCGTCACCCCGCTTCGCCTGGCCAACAGCGACCGGGTCGCGCTGGTGCAGCGTGGCTGGGCCCCCCGTAACTTCGTCGACCGCAGCGTGCTGCCGGCGGTGTCCACGCCTGCCGGCGAAGTCGAGGTCGTGGGACGTATCGCCCCGCCACCGGCCAAGCTTTATCAGTTCGGGGAGGCATCGTCCGGCCCCATCCGGCAGAATCTGGACTGGGCCGCGTTTCGGGACGAAACGCGGCTGGCACTCGTCGAAGGGTCCGTCCAGCAGCTCGGGCCGCCCTCGGAAGGCCTGGTTCGCGACTGGCCGCCCGTGGCCGCCGGCGCGGACAAGAACTTCGGCTATGCCTTCCAGTGGTGGGCGCTCAGCGGCCTGATCTTCATTCTCTATGTCTGGTTCCAATTCATCGGCCCCCGCCGACGGGCAGTCCGGCGTGCCTGACCGGCCGCTGGACCTCACCGTCCATTCACTGCCCCGTCCGTCGGACATGGTGTCCGCGGACGCTCGCCGCACGCGCAGCGGCCGCTGGAAGATGCTGGCCGTCATGGCGGCCTGCGCGGCGCCGGTGCTCGCCTCGTATTTCACCTACTACGTCGTGCGGCCGGAGGGCCGGCGCAATTTCGGTG
>DAIMZU010000472.1:0-3289 GCA_036733845.1 Ramlibacter sp. | reverse complement strand
GGCACGGCGTGCCCGATCCTCTCTTCCTTCCCCGGCGCAGTTCGCGACGGGGCATGACATTGAAGAGAGGATGACTTCATGAGCAAACTTCTGAGCCTGCTTCTTGCCGCTGCCTTCAGCGGTGGCGCCATAGCCCAGAGCGCGAGCAGCAGCACGAGCCTGGAGAACCAGTCAGGCGCCTCCGCCGGCACGAGCAGCAGCATCTCCACCGGAAGCTCGGCCACGGGCGCTGGCTCGGTCCCAGGCGTTTCGGGTTCTTCGTCGATGACCTCGCCGACGACGCAATCCTCGCCATCCACCCCGTCGCACACCGCGCCGGGCACGAGCACGATGGGTGCCGGCACCGCAAGCGGGAGCCCCGGCACCGCGAGCGGCAGCCTGGACACGGGTGCCGGTTCGTCCACTTCCGGCATCGCCTCGCCTTCGGCCACCACCGCTCCGGGTGACGGCAGCACCACCGGCCTGACCACCCCGGGTGCCGCCGGCTCCTCCGCAGCGTCCAGCGAGAGCGGAGCGACCTCCGGATCGTCGGCGACCAATAGCAACACGATCAATGTCTACGGTGGCAGCACCACCCCGGGCACGGCAGGGTCCACGAGTGGCTCAGCGGCGTCAGGCACCGGCGCCATGGGTGCTGGCGGCTCATCGATGGGTCCGGGCACCATGGGTGCCGGGGCGGCAGGCGGAAGCCATGGTGCCTCCGCGGGACGTGACTGCCCTCCCGGACTGGAGAAGCGGGACAACGGCTGCATGCCGCCCGGACAGCTGCGCAAGCAGGCGCAGTAAGTCCGACCGGGCGGGCTACAATGGCGGCGTCGGAGCGTAGCGCAGCCTGGTAGCGCATCTGGTTTGGGACCAGAGGGTCGAAGGTTCGAATCCTTTCGCTCCGACCATGATCAAGGCGGTGCCGCCCGCAGCGCCATCCCCGCCCTCCACGCAACATCCCACGGCCGTTCCACGGTCGACCCGGCCCGCCTCATCAGCGGGCTTTTTTCATGGATCAGCCTTTCTGTGATCCCGTGCCGTGCTGGGGTCCTCCGACTTCCCGGCGGCTTGTACGATGACGCTTGCACAGCCTGTAGGAATCGGTCCTACAGCGGTTGCAGGCAATACCACGAATAGATGAGCCAATCGAAGAACTGCCAAGGGGCGACGGCCCTGCGCGTCCTGGTCGTCGATGACAACGAGGATGCCGCGGACATGCTGTGCATGGCCCTTGAGATCGAGGGGCACGCGCCTGTCCATGCGTACGATGCGGCCCAGGCGCTGGAGAGGGCGGCTGAGTTCACGCCGGACGTGATCCTGCTGGACCTGAGCTTGCCCGACGGAGACGGATTCGAGGTGTGCCGCCGGATGAGGGCGTTCCTGCCCAAGGGCGACGTGTGCATCATTGCCGTGACCGGCTGGGGCTCTGCCGAATCGGAGGCGCGGGCCCTGCGGGAAGGCTTCAACGATTACCTGGTCAAGCCGGTCGAGGTGCTCCGCATCCTCGAGGCCGCGAAGCTGTGCCAGGCGGCCATCGCGAAGTAGAAAGCGGAGTGAAGCGGTCGTCCCTGGCGAGGCTGACGTCCGGAAACCGAATTGGTGCCGTCTCTCCGGCTGTCACCCCACTTAAAGGCGGCGGTCTGCCTGCGTGGACCATCGCTGGCCCATGTCTTATGAAGTCAATGATGCGGCGGACACCGCCTGGGCCCTGCAGGCTGTCCTCGACGGTTCTCGTAGGCTGAGGCAGGCGGCCGGTGTCGGCGGCATTGCGAGTGCCGCTGTCCCGACTCAGTGGATGCGGGCCCGCAGGTGTGAGCGCAGAAGCAGGGCGGCTTCGAGCAGCTTCAACAGCGTCCCGGGCTGGACCGGCTTGGCCAGCTGGATCACACGGTCAGGGAGGCCGCCGGCCTCGTGGATCTCCCGGGCGTCCAGCGCCGTCGTGGCAATGACCAGCGCCCGCTGGTACTCCGGCCTGACGTGGATTGCCCAGGCCAGCCGGAACCCGTCGCCTGGCATGTTCAGGTCGGTGATGACGATGTCGGGGCAGCCGTCCTGTTCCAGGGTCTCGAAGGCCATCTCGGCGTCCGATGCGGTGGCGATCGTCAGCTGCGGGAACTCATGGCTGACGAGGTGCTTGAGCCAGGTGAGTGAGACGAGGTCGTCGTCGACGAGCAGCACCGACATCCGTGGCTGGGCCCCACCGTCGCTGGTCACCCTCGCGCTGGCACCGCGGGCGTTGCGCCAGGACTTGCGCTGGGATTCGGCGAGGAAGTCGCCCGTTCCCTGCTCCAGTCGCAGCTTTTCGATGGAACTGCGCAGCACCCGCCGATGACCCCCGGGTGTGCGGATGGCCTCGAGCCGTCCCGAGTCGATCAGCCGGTAGACGATCTCGCGCGAGACGCCGAGCACCTTCACGCAGTCACCGACCGCGACGTAGATGCCGGCGCTCATGGCAGGACCTTCCAGCCGAGTTCACGCTCCAACGGGGCGCGCATGGCCAGCAGCGTGGCCTCGAGTATTCCGAGTTCCGGCAGCAACTGCTCGACGGCGTGTCGCCGCGACAGGCGGCGCTTGCGCAGGGCGGCCTCGACGCGATCGAGCGCCCGGAGCGCCCGTTCGGCGAAGAGGAGCCGGCAGGCGCCGCGCAGCCGCACGAGTTCCTGCTGGAACGCGGGCGGCTCCAGTCGCGCGGCGCGATGGAGGTTTCCGGCCAGGGTGGGCGCCTGCTGAAGGTAGGCGACCACCAGGGCCTGGAGCAGTTCGACGTCGTGACCGACGAAGCGGCGGACTGCTGCTTCGTCGACGATCGTTGGAGAGTGTTCGCCGATTTCCGGGTTCACGATGGCTGCCTCTGGCTGATTGCAAAACAGTTTACGCGATTTACTCACGTTAACAAGTTCAATGGTCTTTTTGGCCCAGAGCCCTGCGCACTGGTAAATTCACGGGTTTTCTGCACCTTTCGGCTTCGGAGGAGGCACCCTGGGACGTCCACGCTCTCGATTCGATCCCCTGGCACCCGGTGTCGTGGGAACCCATGACGCCGCGGCGGTCCTCGGGGTGTCGGTCAGCACCATCCAGAAGATCGGGAAGAAGATCACCGCGGCGATCGCCCAGGCCAGGGCGCCGATGATCAGGCTCTGCAGGCGACGGGATTGTTTCAGCGTCAGCATCTCAGGGCCCTCACTGCTTGTCGGTCAGGTTCTTGCCGATCATGCGGATCAGCACGATGGCGGCGATGTTGGCGATCACCACCGCGATCAGTCCGCCCGCCGAGGCCATGCCGACGTCGAACTGCAGCAGGGCC
>DAIMZU010000471.1:0-3290 GCA_036733845.1 Ramlibacter sp. | reverse complement strand
CCGACCCGCACCCGCCGGCCCCACCGCCGCAGCCACAGCCGCCCTGGGGTGCGCCCTCGAACTGCGGGAACAGCACATTGTTCTCCAGGTGGATGTGCTGCATCAGGTCGTCTTTGAGCGCGGCCAGGCCGATGTAGAGCGCCCTCCAGGTATTGCAGGCGCCAGGCGGCGGTGTCAGGTCGCGCGTGAGACGGTCGATCTCGTCGAGCGTGCGCCCATGCTCGTTGTGCTCGTGGCGCATCACCGCGATCGGCTGGCTGGCCATCGGGTGGCCCGCACGCAACATCGGAAACAGCACCTGCTCCTCCTTGGCCATGTGCGAGAGCATCTCCTGCTGCATCGCATCGAGCACGGCGGCGAGCCCGGCGGGCACCGCCGGGTGGTCGGCATGGACCGCCTCCACCCGCCGCGCCATGCGTTCGAGCTCAGGCAACTGCTGGCGATGCACCTCGTGGTAGCGGGCGAGGATGTGGTCCACCAGCGCACCGGGCTCCGTGGGAATGGACGCATCGGCGCCCTGCCGGTCGAGGGCGGCGAGCTGGTCCAGCACGGCCGCGGCGTCCAGGCCCCGGGACTGTGCCGCCTGGGCCAGCGGAATGTTCCCGCCACAGCAGAAGTCCAGCTTGAGCTTGCGGAACACCGCCGTGGCGCCGGGCAGGCGGACCGCGATTTCCCCGAGCGGGGTCTGGGCGTCGAAGGCAGGGACGGGGGACTCGAGGACGGCACTCATGAAGCTCTCCAGGGGCTTGTTGAAGGTGCACAAAGAGTATTCCTTCAACCCAGTCCGCCGGTTGACTTCGCTCAAGTCCGCGGGTGAAACCTGGCGCGGACCGGATGGCTAGGCAGAGGACGCCCTGAAGCTCGCGAGCGGGTCGATGGCCGCCGCGGGCTGCACACCCTGGAAAGTCTCGACCACTTTCCGGACGATCTCCCTCTGGTCCTCAGGCCACCCGGCCACGCGGTCGGAGCCGAGCACGGCCTCCAGGGCCGTCACCAGGTGCAGGTGGAACTGCTGCGGATGGGGGTGCGTGGCCACCAGGGAGGTGATCGCCACGTAGGCCGCAGCGTTCATCGCGATCAGGTGGCGCACCTCGCGGCGCAGGGCTTCGATGTCTTCGTCCATGCGCCAGCATAGCCCCGCGGCGCCGCTGGCGGATGGAAATCAGCGCGGGTGCACGGATGACGGGCCCGAGCGCTCGGCGGAAGACGTTTCCCGCCGCAGGTCAGCCGACCGGGCGTGGGCGCGGAACTCCCGTTCGGTCATGACGTAGAGCGCGACCCGCGGGTAGCGGCCCTTCATCTGGGCCTCCACCACGAGCTGGTCGTCCGAGCCGGGCCGCCAGC
Source organism: Ramlibacter sp. (assembly GCA_036733845.1). Classification (GTDB taxonomy): domain Bacteria; phylum Pseudomonadota; class Gammaproteobacteria; order Burkholderiales; family Burkholderiaceae_C; genus Ramlibacter. The sequence continues at coordinate 1,946 of DAIMZU010000471.1, read as the reverse complement.
CCTTCACCCACCACCGCTGTCCGTTCCGGTCGAGGAAGCTCTCGCCTACGAGTGTCATGTCTCCATCTCCTTCAGGTCAGCCATGACGCTACCGGAGATGTCCTGCATGGCCATCAGAAAGCGGCCCGGCTTCCCGTGGGACGTCTCCTACGCCGGGCTTTCATGCCTGGGCCAGCCGGACTGTCGTTCGGTGATGGGGATCGGCCCCGCGACAGGCGCTTGCGGCCGGCGGCGGGCTCAGTCGAGCGCGATCTTCCGCTCGATGATGATCTTCTTCCACTTGGCGCGGTCGGCGTCCGCCATGGCGGCGAACTGCTGCGGCGTGCCGCCCGCCGGCTCGATGCCGAGTTGCGCCAGGCGCTCCTTCACGGAGGGGTCCTGCAGCGCCTGCTGCACGCCGGTGTTGACCCGGGCGACGATGTCGGCCGGAAGGCCGCGCGGGCCGTAGATACCGAACCAGGTCACGCTCTCGTAGCCCGGGACGGTCTCGGACACGGCGGGCAGGTCAGGCAGCAGCGGGGAGCGCTTCGAAGAGGTGATCGCCAGCGCCCGGAGGCGGCCCTCGCGCACGTGGGGCAGGCCGCTGGGCAGCGAGTCCACGAGCAGGTCGAGCTTGCCGCTGATGAGGTCCGGGATGGCCAGCGCGGTTCCGCGGTAGGGGATGTGAACCGCGAAGAAATTACCCATCGACTTGAGATGCTCGGTGCCGAGGTGGACCACCGTACCGTTGCCGCTGCTGGCGTAGTTCAGCTTGCCCGGATTGCGACGGGCATGGTCCACGAACTCCTTCATGGTTCGCGCCGGTGAGCTGTTGGGCACCAGCACGATGCTGGGCGCATTGCCCACGTGGGCGATGGGCGTGAAGTCGGCAATGGCGTCGTAGGGCAGCTTGCTGCCCGGAAAACTCGGCGCGATCGCATGCGTGCTGGTGGTGGACAGCAGCAGCGTGTAGCCGTCCGGCTGTGCCTTGGCGACGATGTCCGAGCCGATCGTGCCGCCTGCGCCGGGCTTGTTGTCGACGACGAGGTTCACGCCCAGGCGCTCGCCCAGCTTCTGGGACACGGCGCGGGCAAAGATGTCGGTGGCGCCTCCGGCGGGAAACGGAACCACGAGGCGAATGGGACGTGACGGCCAGGACTGGGCGTGCAAGGCGGGCGCGAGCGCCGAGGCGGCCCCGGCAAGAAGAAGGTTGCGGCGAGTTGTCATGGCCGAATTATCGCGTTGCGGCGCAACCCTCCTCGGCCGTGCGACGCTGTTGGCTCGCCGGGTGCCGACGCGCCCCGTCGAACGGCTCCGGCAAGACGCACCGGCCTGCCCGACAGTTGCCGGTCCGCCCGTCCGACAGCGTGCCCCGGTGACGCGCGGTCTCATTCCGACGGATCGCCGGACTTCTGCGTTTTCCCCCTGTCCGGCTTTGAAACGGAGACACGTCATGAAGACCCTTGCCACCTTGACCGCCGCCCTTGCTCTGGGCCTTGGCGGTGCCGCACTCGCCCAGCAGCCGCGGCAGGACGAATCCCTCGGCCAGAAGGCCGACCGGGTGTTCGACCGGGCCGAGGACGCCACCTCGCGCGCCGTGAACCCGCAACCGGGCGAGCCCTCGTTCGGCCAGCGCGCCGGCCGCGTCTTCGACCAGATGGAAGACGGGGTCCAGGGCCTGTGGAACCGGGCGACCGGCCGCGAGCCGCCCCCGGCCGACGCCCGCGCCGCGACGGACGACCCGACGCGCCGGATGGGCGCCGGTGCCGCACCGGCTGCGGCCGAGTTGGAAGTCGATGGCGATCGCAGGCAGCGGATGGACGAGGCGTACCGGAACTGGCAGTCGCGGCAGCGCTAGATGCGGACGCACTGGGCTGCGCCGTCCTCGGGTGACCGCGGCACCGGCACCAAGCCGCTAGCCGCCGCGGCGCCCGCCGCCCCCCGTCGCATGGCGGATCGCGTGCAAT
>DAIMZU010000470.1:0-3305 GCA_036733845.1 Ramlibacter sp. | reverse complement strand
GAGTGATCCCCACCCCACGCGATCAGGCGTGCGCTGGAGGGCTCGACGGTCAGGCCGAAGGCTCGCGCAAGCGCCACGACCGGCAGGCCTGGAATAAGCTGACGGATTCCTTCAAGGGGTGGGGCATCGCCGATTGACGGCGGAGCATCCGAAGCACAGGATGCGGGGTGTGGCGCTTTCAGGCGCTCAGAAGGAGGAGTGATGCCCAAGTCCGTCCAGGCCAAACCCGCAGCCGACATCTACCTGCGCTTCCTCCAGCTATGCGAAGAAGCCAAGGCGCCGCGCACCCTGCCGCCGCTGGACCCGCTGGAAGAACGCATCCTCGGGCTCGTGGCCCGCGCCCGCCGTGAGCAGCAACGGCTGTCCGTGCGCGACATGATGGCCCGCGACGAGCTTGGCGCCCCCGCCACCATCCACGGCCGGCTCAAGTCCATGCGCGAAAAAGGCTGGATCACCCTGGCCGACACCGAAGACGCCCGGCGCAAGCAGGTCGAGCCGACCCGTGCGGCAATGCAGCATTTCGCGCGCCTGTCCCGCTGCATGTTGCTGGCGACGCGGGACTGAGGCCTTCGGTTTTCCTTCGGCGCCCTCTGCGTCAACTCAGCGCCCTCTGCGCCAAAGCCACCCGCCCCGCCTACAGGAACATCCCCTGCAGGTCGCTGAGGAAATCGAAACCCTGCTCCGTGGGGCGCACGTGGTCCAGGGTGCATTCGAGCAGCCCCTTCGACTGCGCCTCGCGCAGGACGGCGTCGATGGCTGACATTGGCAGGCCGGTACGCGCGCGGAAGTCTGCCAGGGCGAAGCCGTCCTTCAGGCGCAGGGCATTGAGCATGAACTCGAAGGGCAGCTCGCTTCGTGCGACCTCGTTTTCCTGGGCGATGGGACGTCCGGCCATTGCATGCTGCATGTACAGCCGCGGGTCGCGCCATCGGACCTGGCGCACCACGCGATGCGGAAAGCTCAGTTTTCCGTGGGCGCCGGCGCCGATGCCCAGGTAGTCGCCGAACTGCCAGTAGTTGAGGTTGTGCCAGCAGCGGTGCCCCGGCTTGGCATAGGCCGAGACTTCGTAGCGGGCGAGGCCCGCCGCTTCGGTCATCTCGGTGATGCGGTCGAGCATGCCGTAGGCGGTGTCCTCCGGCGGCAGCTGCGGCGGAAACTTGGCGAAATACGTGTTGGGCTCGATGGTGAGGTGGTAGACCGACAGGTGCGGCGGCAGCAGCGACAGCGCCTGCGCGAGGTCGGCCTCGAGCTGCTCCAGCGACTGCCCCGGCAGCGCATACATGAGGTCGAGGTTGAACGTGTCGAAGGCGAGCTGCGCCTCCTCGCACGCGGCGATCGCCTGGGCGCGGTCGTGCACGCGGCCGAGGGCCTTCAACCGGTCGTCGTCGAAGCTCTGGACCCCGATCGACAGCCGCGTCACGCCCGCCTGCCGAAAGGCGCGGAAGCGGTCTTTCTCGAAGGTGCCGGGGTTGGCTTCGAGCGTGACCTCGCAATCGGCCTCGATCCGCAGCCGCGCCCGCAAGGCACCCAGGAGCGTGTCGATGGACTCCGGCGAGAACAGGCTGGGGGTGCCACCGCCGATGAAGATGCTGTGCACGCTGCGCCCCCACACCAGCGGGAGGGAGGCCTCGAGGTCGGCGACCAGCGCATCGAGGTAGGCCCGTTCGGGCAGCTCGCCGGGGCGCATCTCGTGCGAGTTGAAGTCGCAGTAGGGGCACTTGCGCAGGCACCAGGGCAGGTGCACGTAGAGCGACAGCGGCGGCAAGGCCGGCAGCTGCAGGGTGCCTGGCCGAAGGTAATGCTGGACGTCACGCGGCGCCTGCGGCTGAGTCAGGGGAAGCAGCGGCGCGCTCATAGCCACTGCTCCCGCATCAGTTCGACCATGCGGCGCGCGGCCCGGCCGCGATGGCTGTGCGCGTTTTTGACCTCGGGCGGGAGCTGCGCGAAGGTCTGTCCGAACGCCGGGATGAACATGACCGGGTCGAAGCCGAAGCCATGCTCGCCGGCCGGCTCGCGCGTGATCTCGCCGACCGCACGGCCGACCGCGATGAGCGGCTCGGGGTCGTCGGGCGTCCGCACGGCGACCAGGGTGCTGACCAGCGCGGCGCGCCGCTGGTCGATGCCCTGCATCTGCTCGAGCAGGGCCCGCACGTTGTTGTCGTCGCCCTTGGCATATCCGAAGCGGGTCGCGTAATACGCGGTGTCGACCCCGGGCTGGCCGCCGAAGGCGTCCACGCACAGGCCGGCGTCGTCAGCCAGCGCGGGCAGGCCCGAATGGCGTGCAGCATGCCGGGCCTTGGCGAGCGCGTTCTCCACGAAGGTGCGAAAGGGCTCCTCGGCCTCGGGGATGCCGAGCTCGGCCTGCGGCACGAGCTGCATGCCCAGGGGCGCGAACAGGGCCTGCAACTCCGCGAGCTTGCCGGCGTTGTTGGAGGCCAGCACCAGCCGCCCGCTCATCGCCGCACCGGGCATCAGGCCGCCGCGGACGGCAGCGGGCGCGACAGCGCCTCACGCTGCAGCACCACCAGTTCGGCAATGCCCTTTTCGGCCAGGCGCAGCAGTTCGTCCATCTCGCGCCGGGTGAAGGGGACGCCCTCGGCCGTGCCCTGCACCTCGACATAGTGCCCAACGCCGGTCATGACGACGTTCATGTCGGTGCCGCAGGCGACGTCTTCGGTGTATTCGAGGTCCAGCAGGGGCGTGCCCTCGACAATGCCGACCGACACCGCCGCCACCTCGCCGCGAATGGGTGAAGCCGCCAGGCGACCCTGCCCGAGCAACAGCGACACCGCGTCGTGCGCGGCAACATAGGCGCCGGTGATTGCCGCCGTGCGGGTGCCGCCGTCGGCCTGGAGGACGTCGCAGTCGAGGTGGATGGTGCGTTCACCCAGCGCCCGCAGGTCGAACACCGCACGCATCGAGCGGCCGATCAGCCGCTGGATTTCCTGGGTGCGGCCGCTCTGCTTGCCACGCGCGGCCTCGCGGTCGCCGCGGGTGTGGGTGGCCCGCGGCAGCATGCCGTATTCGGCGGTCACCCAGCCTTCGCCGCTGCCGCGCTTGTGGGGCGGCACCTTGTCCTCGACTGAGGCGGTGCACAGCACCCGCGTCTGGCCGAACTCGACGAGCACCGAGCCTTCGGCATGGATGGTGAAGCCGCGCGTGAGGCGCACGGGACGAAGCTGGTCGGCGGCACGCTGGCCGCTGCGGATGAAGGTCATGGGGATTTCAGGTCTTGCGCGCGGCCGAGCGCCGGATGGCCTCGTTGATCTCGGCGATGGAGCGCTCGATGGCGGCGTCGTCGAGGT
>DAIMZU010000469.1:0-3310 GCA_036733845.1 Ramlibacter sp. | reverse complement strand
GCGCGTGGGACTGCATCCGCGAGATCTTCGCGACCGCGCCTCTGGCACGCCAGCGCGGCTACACCGCAGCGAAGTTCAGCTTCAACAACGGCGACGGGCGCTGCCCCACCTGCGGAGGCTCCGGCTTCGAGCACGTGGAGATGCAGTTCCTGTCCGACGTGTACCTGCGCTGCCCCGACTGCGACGGCCGCCGCTACCGGCCCGAGATCCTCGAGGTGACGATCGAGCGGCAGGCGATCGGCGCGGTGCGCCCGCGCGTGCTCAGCGTCGCCGACGTGCTGGACCTCACCGTCAGCGAGGCCGTTCAGCTGTTCGCGGGCGACCGCGAGGTGATGCGTTCGCTGCAGCCCATCGTCGACGTCGGCCTGGACTACGTCAAGCTGGGCCAGCCGGTGCCCACCCTGTCCGGCGGCGAGTCCCAGCGCCTGAAGCTCGCGGGCTTCCTGGCCGAGGCCGCGAGCCGCCGCAACCGCCAGCCGGCGGCCACCAAGGGCACGCTGTTCCTGTTCGACGAGCCCACCACCGGGCTGCACTTCGACGACATCGCCAAGCTGATGCGCGCGCTGCGCAAGCTGATCGAGGCCGGCCATTCGATCATCGTGATCGAGCACAACCTCGACGTGATCCGCGCCGCGGACTGGCTGGTCGACCTCGGCCCGGAAGGCGGCGACGGCGGCGGATGGGTGGTGGCCGAAGGGCCGCCGGAGGACGTGCGCCTGCATCCCACCTCGCACACCGCGCTCGCACTGCGCGAGTACGACGGCGCGATCGGCGTGCGTGACGCGGCGGCATCGAAGGTCGTGCGCGCCGCGCCGCAGCCGCCGTCGGCGATCGAGATCGTCAATGCGCGCGAGCACAACCTGAAGTCGCTGACGGTGCAGATTCCGCACAACCGGTTCAGCGTGATCACCGGTGTGTCCGGCTCGGGCAAGTCGACCCTCGCTTTCGACATCCTGTTCAACGAAGGCCAGCGCCGCTACCTGGAATCACTCAACGCCTACGCCCGCAGCATCGTGCAGCCGGCGGGCCGCCCCGAGGTGGACGCGGTCTATGGCATCCCGCCCACCGTGGCCATCGAGCAGCGCCTCTCGCGGGGCGGTCGCAAGTCCACCGTGGGCACGACCACCGAGGTCTGGCACTTCCTGCGCCTGCTGTACGTGAAGCTGGGCGTCCAGCACTGCGTGAAGGAGGGCGCCGAGGTGCGCCCGCAGACGCCCGAGAGCATCGCCGCGCAGCTCATGACCCGCTACCGCGGCCAGCACATCGGCCTTCTGGCGCCGCTGGTCGTCGCGCGCAAGGGCGTCTACACGGAGCTGGCGGAGTGGGCGCGCGCGCGCCGCTACACCCACCTGCGGGTAGACGGCAATTTCCTGCCCACCACCGGGTTCCCGCGCATCGACCGCTTCAAGGAGCACACGATCGAACTGCCGGTGTGCGACCTCGACGTGACACCCGAGAACGAGGCGCTGCTGCGCGAGCACCTGACCATCGCGCTCGAGCACGGCAAGGGTGTGCTGCACGTCCTGGCTCCGCTGGCCGGCCTGCGCGAGGCCATGGCCGACGGCGAGGGACGCCACGACCACCTGGGGCGCATCGAGGTCTTCTCGACCCGGCGCGCCTGCCCCGTGTGCAGCACCTCGTACCCCGAGCTCGACCCGCGGCTCTTCTCGTACAACAGCAAGCACGGCTGGTGCCCCGACTGCGTGGGCACCGGCGTCAAGCTCACGCGCGACCAGCGCCGCATCTTCGACGACACCCTGGCGGCCGAGGACAACAAGGGACGCGAGCAGACCTTTGCCGAGCCCGAGGTCGAGGACCTCGCCGACGAAGCCTGCCCCGGCTGCCGCGGCAGCCGCCTGAACGCGCAGGCACGGGCCGTGCGCTTCAATGGCGTGGGCATTGCCGACATCGCGGCCCTGTCGGTCACCGACGTGCGGCGCTGGGTCGAGACGCTGCAGGCGCCGGGCACGCTCAGCGGCCGCGAGCAGGGCATCGCGCGGGACCTGGTGCCCGAGATCCGCAGCCGGCTCGAGTTCCTGGAGGAAGTCGGCCTGGGCTACCTCACCCTCGACCGCGGCGCTCCGACCCTGTCCGGCGGCGAGGCGCAGCGCATCCGCCTGGCGGCCCAACTGGGAAGCAACCTGCAGGGCGTGTGCTACGTGCTCGACGAGCCCACCATCGGCCTGCATGCCCGGGACAACCAGGTGCTGCTGAATGCCCTGCACAAGCTGGGCGGCAAGGGCAACACCCTGGTGGTGGTCGAGCACGACGAGGACACCATCCGGCGGGCCGACCACATCATCGACATCGGGCCGGGCGCGGGCAAGCGGGGCGGCCAGGTGGTGGCCCAGGGAGGCGTCGCGGCGCTCACGCTGCAGGAGGACTCCCTCACGGGGCGCTACCTGCTGCATGCGATGAAGCACCCGCTCAAGCCGCGCCGCCCGGTGCAGCCGCCCTCGGTGGCGGACGACACCGGCGTCGACCTGCTGCGCCTTCGCGGCGCCACCCTGCACAACCTGCAGTCGGTGGACGTCGCCGTCCCGCTGCGCCGCCTGGTGGCAATCACCGGCGTGTCGGGATCGGGCAAGTCCACGCTGGCCCGGGACGTCCTGCTGCACAACGTGCAGGCTGCCGTGCAGCAGCGCACGACACGCGCCGGGCGCGAAGCCGACGAGCGCGGCGACCGGCCGGCGTGGACCGGCTGCACGGGCCTGGAAGGCTACCGCGGCATCGACCGCGTCCTCGAGGTGGACCAGACCCCGATCGGCAAGACGCCCCGCTCCTGCCCGGCCACCTACATCGGGTTCTGGGACACCATCCGCCGGCTCTTCGCCGACACCCTCGAGGCCAAGGCCCGCGGCTATGGCCCGGGGCGCTTTTCGTTCAACACCGGCGAGGGGCGCTGCCCGAGCTGCGAAGGGCAGGGGGTGCGCACCATCGGCATGAGCTTCCTGCCGGACGTGAAGGTGCCCTGCGAGTCGTGCCATGGGGCCCGGTTCAATCCGGAGACGCTGGCGGTCACCTGGCGCGGCCGCAGCATCGGCGAGGTGCTGCGCATGGAGGTCGACGAGGCCGTGGGATTCTTCGCCTCCATGCCGTCCATCGCCCATCCTCTGCAGCTCCTGGCGGACGTGGGCCTGGGCTACCTCACGCTCGGCCAGCCCTCGCCCACGCTGTCGGGCGGCGAGGCGCAGCGGATCAAGCTGGTGACCGAGCTGGCCAAGGTGCGCGACGACATCACCCGCCGGGGCCAGAAGCCGCCGCACACCCTGTACGTCCTGGACGAGCCCACCGTGGGCCTGCACATGGC
>DAIMZU010000468.1:0-3321 GCA_036733845.1 Ramlibacter sp. | reverse complement strand
GCCGACACCGCCGCCCGTGAAGTTGTACTGGCGGCCACGGATGCCGCGGCCGCGCGGCGTGGACGGGCAGCGTGCCTCGTAGTGCACGGTGATGCATTCGCTGTAGTAGGAAATGCTGCGCGGCAGCGGCACCGTCGGCACCTGGCCGATCAGGCGATAGGGTTTTTCCTTGCCGTCACAGGACTTGGCGCCCAGCCGGGTGCCGCTTTTCCGGGTGTTCAGCCAGTCCTGGTAGGCCTGCTGGCGGTCGCGCTTGAGCTGCTCTTCGGCCAGCCGGCGCTGCTCGGCCTGGCGCTGGCGTTCGGCTTCGGCCTCGGCGGCCTGGCGCTTGCGCTCGGCCTCGCGGGCGGCGGCCTGTTCAGCGGCCAGCCGTTCCTGCTCGGCACGCTGGCGCTCCTGCTCGCGGCGGCGCTGCTCGGCCTGGCGTTGTTCCTCGGCCCGCCGCGCCTGCTCGGCGGCGGTATTGGCGGCGGCCAGCTGGCGCTCCTGGGCCTGCCGGTTTTCCGCGGCCTGCTGTGCCTGGCGGGCACGCAGGGCCTGGGCCTCGGCTTCGAGCTGGGCCCGGCGCGCGGCCTCCTGCTCGCGTTCGCGTTCGCGCTGGGCCGCCAGGCGCCGCATCATCTCCGCCTGCCGCTGCTGGTTTTCCTGCTGGATGGTCTGTTGCAGGGCTTTGGTGCTGCTGAAGCTCATGTCGCCACTCAGCACGTCACGGTTCCAGGAGTCGATCATGCGGCTGGCGTTGTCGGCACCGATCTGCTTGCTGTTGGCGGCGATATAGGCGGTGCCGGCGATGGCCATGAAGGCGCGGGCCTTGGCCTCGTCGGCCTGACGCTTCTCTTCGGCCTCCTGGCGGCGACGTTCGGCTTCCTCGGCGGCACGCAGCTCCTCCCAGCGCTGGCGCGCCTGCTGCACGCCGGCCTGGGTCTGTGCCCACAGCTGTTCCTGCTGGGCATCGCGGATCAGCGTCTTGCTCTGTGCCAGCTCGCGGCCGGCGCAGGCGAAGTCGTTGCTGCCGGCACAGACACCGGCCTTCTCAAGGCCGTCGAGGAAGCGCTTGCGTTCAAGCGCGATGCGTTCGGCGCGCAGTTCGAGTGCGGTCTTGCCCTCGCCGTTGCGCAGCGTGCTGCTGGCGCCGGAGGCCAGCAGCAGCTCGTAAAGCTCGTTTTGCCCTTCGCGCGCGGCATGGTGCAGCGCGGTGTCGCCGCGACCGGTCACGGTGCCGGCCTGGGCGTTGATGTCGGCGCCGGCCGCCAGCAGCTGGCGGGCGAGGTCGGCACGGTTCTTCCGCACCGCCACCTGCAACGGGCTCAGGCCCTGGTGCAGGCGGCTGGCATCGGCCCGGGCCGCCAGCAGCAGCGCCACCAGTTCCGGCTGTCCGGCCTGCACCGCGCGCATCAGTGCCGGGGCCTCGTCACCGCTGCTGCGATTGGGGTTGGCGCCATGTGCCAGCAACAGCTGCACCTTGTCGCGGCGGTCGGCATCGACGGCCTGCAGCAGCAGCGTGCCACCCGCGGGCAGTGGCTGGTCGGGACTGGCCTTGGCGGCCAGCAGCCGACGCGCCACCTCGAGATGGTCGCCGGCCAGTGCCAGGTGCAGTGCCGACTCGCCGCGGGCGGACAGCGCATTGGGGTTGGCGCGGGCGGCCAGCAGGGCCTCGGTGATCTCGACATTGCCCAGCGTCGCGGCCACCTGCAGCGGGGTGGCGCCCTGCGCGTCCGCCTTGTCGGGGCTGGCCTTGGCGGCCAGCAGGGTCTTGACCATGCCGGCACGGCCGGCACGGATGGCGGCCAGCAGCGGGCGCACCTCGCTGCTGCCGGCCAGGTCGGGCTGGGCGCCGGCCGCCAGCAGCAGCGGCAGCAGTGCCGGCTTGCCCCGGCTCACGGCCAGGGAGAGCGGCGGCTCGCCCGCGGCCGGGTCCGGCAGGTTGGCGTACTGGCGCTGCTCGGCGGCTGTGCCGCGGGCCTTCACGCGGGCCAGCAGCTGGCCGGTCTCGGCGGCCATGTCCTGTTCGCAGGCCAGCAGCAGGTGCAGTACCGAGCGGCCGTCGCTGCTGCGCACCCCGGGTTGCGGGCTGGCCGCCAGCAGGGACTGGAAGACGTTGCTGCCGGCGGCGCAGTGGCGGGCGGCGCTGTGCAGCATGCTCCACTGGTCAATCTCGGGCTCGGCCGCTGGCGCGGTCGTGGCCTCGGCCTCCGTGCGCCGGCCGGCGGTGAGGCTCATCAGGTTGGCCTGGGCTGCCTGCCACAGTGCGCCCAGGCCCGAGGCGCTGCCTTGCTCGAAGACCGGAGGCTGCACCGGCCGGGTCTGGTCGGGCAGGCGGGCCACGGGCGTGGTGCTGGCGCCCTGCTGCAGAAGCAGGCTGACCAGGGCGCTGTTGTTGTTGAGCACGGCGCGGTGCAGGGCGGTATAGCCGCTGCTGTCCGCCTGGTTCAGGTAGTCGCCGGCGGCCTTCTTGCCGGCGCGGCCGTGGAGGGTCGACAGCAGCAGCTGGGCGGTGCCGGCAATGTCGCTCTGGCTGCTCTGCGGATTCAGGCGCAGCAGGCGCGCCAGCGCGGTCTGGCCGTCCGCCGAGGCCACGTCGGCACGGGCGCCACGCGCCAGAAGGTAGTCGGCAACCGCCTTGTAGCCCTGTTCCACGGCCGGCATCAGCGGCGTCAGCGCCTGTTCGGTGTTGCGGCTTTCCAGATCGGCGCCGGCGCCAACCAGTTCCTGCACCACGGGCAGCTGGTTGGCGGCCGCCGCCACATAGAGCGCGGTCATGCCGCGGTCGTCGGTTTTCTCCAGGTCGGCGCCGCGGGCAAGCAGCGTCTGCACCACCTGCAACTGGCCGCGTTCCGCGGCCGAGATCAGCAGCGGCCGGCCACGGCCGTCGACCGCATTGACGTCCTTGCCGGCGTCCAGGCCCTTGACCAGCGCCTGCAGGTTCCCGGTCTGTGCGGCCTGGTGCATGGTGGTGCAGCCGCTGGCCAGTGCCAGCGCCATCACGCCGGCGAGGCCAATGCCCGGCCGGGCCCGTTTCGTGAGCGGCATGGAGACTCCCCCTGAAAAGCAAGAAAAACGGTGGGCCGCCGTCATGGCAGCGGCCCTTGTCACGGGCGACAGCGGCGCCCGGGTGATCCCGCCATGCCACGCACCGGGGCAATAGCCACCGTCAGGGCACGGGCAGGGGAAACAGGGAGTGTACGGGCTCAGCGCAACCGGACAAGCCGGCCGCGACCGGCCGGACAAATGCCGGACATGGACGGTTGCCGCCACCGGCGGGCTGATGCCGGTCATTTTCCCGACGAAACTGGCCCCGTTTGACCAAATCTGGCCCCTGAC
>DAIMZU010000467.1:0-3321 GCA_036733845.1 Ramlibacter sp. | reverse complement strand
TGTCGGGGAAGATGGCGTTCGATACGCCATCGGCAATCACGAGGCCCGTGGGCGCACCGCCGCCTTCGGGCACGTCCGCCATCACGGCGGACTTCAGCAGTTTCACGTCGCCGGATTGAATGGGCATCAGGCAATCTCCAGGAATCGAAGGGTCAGTCGGTAGAAATCGGTGCTCGCGCGCGCCGGGAAACCCATCACCGGCTCGGCCTCAATGGCGGCGTCCTGGTGACGGAACGCAACCGTGAAGACCCGGCCATCGGTGAAACTCAGTTCGAAGCGGCCCGTGGCTTCACTCACCGCCAGCGCAGCCCACGCGCGCAGTTGCTCCACGGCGGCGCGCGTCACCCACGCCATGTCGGGCGCGCCCACCAAGGTGATCGGCCGACCTGCCTGCCGCGTCGCTGACTGAATCAGCAACGCTCCGGTAATCAGGTAGGAAGTGCTGGCCACCGCAGGCGACCACGCGTGTTCGTCCGCCCACAGCAAGTCGTCGGGCAATGGCAAAGCCACCCCGGTGGCGAGGTTCTTCAGTTGCATCAGGGAATCTCAGACAGTGCGGGCGCGGGCGGCGTCGAGCAGTTGCAAGAGGCGCGCTTCATCGCGCGCATCCACCGTGGCGTTGACTTTCTGCTGTCCCGCAGACAGTTCCACGCGCACGGTGCGGGTGGGCGTGCTTTCGGACAACGAGGGACGTGGCAGGCTGCGGCTTGCGGGCTGCACCAGACCGCCCGAGGCAAAGCCCTGGATGCCCGCCAGCGCACGCCCGGCCAGTGCCTGCGCCGGAGCGCTCAGGTTGTTGATGGCTTCGAAGAAACCCGCGCCGTAGCGGGCGACGGCCTGCCGGTTCACGACGAACTCGCCCGGGGTGAGCATCGCAGGGACGGTGTCGGACTTGGCTAAACCCCCACGGGCAAAGAACTGACCGTCTAGAGACTCCATATAGTCGATCAGGTCGCGTTCGAAATCCTTGCCGTACATGATGACCGTAGACATGGCGTAGCGCCAACGCTGGCGGATGCCCTCCAGTTGGGCTTTTTCGTTGGCGGTCAGGGTCTTACGGTCGACCAGTTTCTCCAGATCCCGCCGATCGGTACGTGCCATCGGCATCCAGTAGGCAAAGGTCTTGTCCTTGGCGTCCAGGCTTCCGCTGTAGTTGATCTGTCCGAGTGCCTTGATGCCCAGTTCGATCATCTTCTCGGTTTCAACCACCTCGCGATTGCGCTTGGGTGGTTGCGGGCCGACCGCGCCGCCGCGTGCAAAACGAGCGACGGAATTGGAAACTTGTGCCAGGCGCGCCAAATTGCCCGCGCCGTACTTACGCACCGCCGCCTTGCGAAGCACAAAGGCGCCCGCCTCCAGGGTACGTGGCACAGTGTCGTGGTGACCCGAGCCCGGCACATTCCCGCCAGCCATCCGGGGGAACGCAGGCGCTACCGCACCGCCACCAGAGAAGTTCAGCACCCGGCCGACCATGCCGCCGGTAGCGTGCTGCTCCACCTTTTTGACGTAGATGGTGTGCGTGCTGCTGGTATTGGCGCCGTTGAGGCTCATGATTTCTGAACGGGCCGCATCGGCATTGGTGCTGACCTGGTGGCGCGACTCGGTCTGGATGCGATCAAGGGCTTTGATCATTCCGTCCACGTTGGTAATCGCGGCTTGGGCTTTTTCTGTTGCCACCTTGAGCTCGAACTGCGCGTTCTGATCAGCGTAGGTCTTGAGCTTGTCCAGTGCCTCCCGGGCCTTGGATACATCGGCATCGACCGGTAGCGTCTTGCCTTCTTTGAGCAGCTGCTCGTATTCCTTGAGTTTCTTTTCCGCCTCCTGCAGATCGGCCTGGATTTGCAGCAGGTATTCCTTCTCGGCCAGCGCCTTGTCCAGCTCAGCGATGGCCTGGTCGAAGCGCGTGGTGTCGGCATCGAGCGTGAGTTTCAGACCCTCTTGAAGCTTGGATGTGATCTGGTCGATCTGGGTTTGCGTCTGCTCCAGCGTCTGGCGGATCTGGTCTCGGGCCGTCAAGGCCGACTGGGCCGCCGTCTGGTGGGCTTTGGCCTCCGCATCCAGGGTCTGGTTGAGCAGTTCCTCGGACTCCCGGATGCGCTGGATAGCCTGGTTGACGCCATCTTTGCCCTGGGCAATCTGCGCGTCGGCCTCCCGGGTCTTTTGCGCCAACTGGGTACGGAGTTCATCGGCCTGACGCATCAGTGCATTGGCCTTCTCGTACTCCTGGTTGCGAAAGGCCTGGCGCGACTGTGCTTCGAGTTGTGTGACCTGCGATACCGCCTGTTCTGACTGTTTGCGAGCATCCTCGCCGCGCTTGGCCTCGCTGGTCTGGCTGCTGGCCACCTGTGCGGCCAAATCCATCGCTTTCTGCGCGAGCTGCCGCGCTTGCTCGAATTCACCATTGGCCAGCTGCTCACGGGCCTTGGTCTGGTACTCCGCGATCTGGCGTTTCCGGTCCTGCGTGGCCTCGTACTCCGTCATGCCCTGGCGCCGAATGTCGCGCACGCGCTCCTCCGTGGACATGGACAGCTGTCGCTTGGCCTCCTCGATGCGCTGGACTTCCGCCAGATGCCGGTTGGCCTCGGCGTTGAGGGCGTCGATGTGCTGGCGGTACTCAGAGAGCGCCTGGGTCAGCGTCTGGCGCTTGGTGGCCAGGATGTCGTTCTCGACACGCTGCACGTTGGCACGGCGCTCTTCCTCGGTCTGGCCTTGCCGGGCGGCGGCGTCCTTGCGCGCCTGCGTTTCCTGATCGATCAGGCCAAGTGTCTCGGTCGTCGCCTGACGGCGCAGCGTGGTTTGCTGGGTGAGCGCCTCGGTGAGCAGTTGGGTGGACTGGGTGATTTGCGCCGCCTCGGACTGCTTGGAGAGCTCGAGGGCAGATTTTTCTTGGTCGTAGCGGGCTTTGACGGCCTGGATCTGTTGCTGAAGGTTGGCCTCCACGATGGAGGTAAGCCCTTTGTAGGCTTCGGCCATCTTGGCGGTGGCGTCATTGACCTGCGCCTGCGCCTTACCGACCGCCTGTTCGACCTCGCCCAGCCGGGACTTGAGCTTCTCCAACGCAGCATGTACCGCCTCGATGCCACGTCCGACCGCTTCCTGAGTGCCTTGGCGCACGGCTTCGAGCCGCTTGGCGATTTCCTCGGCAGCGGTGGCCGCCGTATTCATCGCACCCTTGGCAGCCTCCGTCCCCTTGCCCGCGTCGGCGTACATCTGCGCAAAGATCTGGTTCATCTCGGCGAGGCGCTGCTGGTGGCGCTGGGTGGCCTGGGCAATAGTGTCCGAGGTGAAGATGGCTGCGAAGGCTTCCCAGCGGTACTGAAG
>DAIMZU010000466.1:0-3323 GCA_036733845.1 Ramlibacter sp. | reverse complement strand
CGGGGTAGACGACGGCCTCGTAGCCCTGGCGGCGCATCTCGGCGGCTTGGGCCTGTGCGGCGGCTTCGTCGAAGTAGCCGCGGTAGCCGACGCAGCCGGTGACGGGGAAGCACCACTTGTGCAGCTCGAGCGAGAACTCCGGCGCGGCGGCGACGTTCCAGACGACCGCGGGGCGGCGCAGGTCGGCGTAGCGGGTGTAGCTTGGGTTGTCGGGCAGGCCGAGTTCGTCGCTGGCGAAGCGGCGGATGCGCTGGCTGAGTTCGAGTTGGCGCTTCAGGCGCTCGGGCGCCTGGGGGTCTTCGAGCCAGGCGGGCACCGGCCGGGCAGCCGCCATCAGGGACAGATGCCCGGCCGCCGATTGCCAGTAGTAGCCCATGGTGGAGCAGCCACCCAGGGCCAGCACCGCCACCGCCGAGGCACCGACTGCCGCCCAGATCGCCATGGCCCGTCCTCGCCTCACGCCGCCTGGACTTCGACCGCGCAGTCGTAGAACACCGGCCCGCGGCCGAGGTCGGTGAGGTGCTGGCTGGTGAGTTCGTTGACGTTGGTGCCGCGCGGCCCGAGCTTGCGCCACCAGATGCCCAGGCCATGGACAACGCCGACGCGAGCGGCATCGGTGACGCGCGCGCGGCAGTGGTACTCACCCCGGGCGTTCCAGGTCCGGACCATGGCGCCGTCGGCGATGCCACGGGCCGCAGCATCCTGTGGGTGGATCTCGAGCAGCGGCTCGCCTTCGATGTCGCGCAGGCTCTGCAGGTTGACGAAGCTCGAGTTGAGGAAGTTGCGCGCGGGCGGCGAGATCATGGCGAGCGGGAAGCGCCCTCCGTCCGCCGGTTCATGGTTCGGCAGGTGGTCGGGCAGGCCGTCCAGCCCCTCGCGCGCGAGGCGTGCGCTGAAGAACTCGAAGCGGCCCGACGGGGTGGCGAATCCGCCTGCGGCGAAGGGAGCATCGGGCACCGGCAGCGGCGCCCAGCCCTCTTCCAGCAGGCGCTCGAAGTCAACCGAGGGGTAGGCCTGGCGGCACAGGGTTTCGTCGCTGTCCCCGAAGCACGGCTCATCGAAGCCCATGCGCCGGGCCAGGCGACGAAAGATCTCCGCGTTCGGCAGTGCCTGCCCGACGGGCGCGATGGCCGGCCGGTTCAGCAGGACGTCGGTGTGGCCGTATGCGGGCTGGATGTCCCAGTGCTCGAGCTGGGTGGTCGCCGGAAGGATGTAGTCGGCGTAGTCGGCGGTGTCGGTCTGGAAGTGCTCCAGCACCACGGTGAACAGATCCTCGCGCGAGAAGCCGGCCACCACACGCCCTGACTGCGGCGCGACGGCCACCGGGTTGCTGTTGTAGACCACCACGGCTTCGATGCGGGGGCCGAAGGCGCCGGAGGCCTCGCGCAGCAGATCGTCGCCGATGGTGCTCATGTTGATCGTGCGCGGGCGCCTGCCGGCGAGCAGGTCGGGCCGCTGCAGGGCCGCCCGGTCGATGGGGAAGCGCCCCGAGTTCGACAGCAGCATCCCACCCCCCGGATGCCGCCAGGCGCCGGTCAGCGCGGGAAGGCAGGCGATGGCTCGTGTGGCGTTGCCGCCGCCGCGCACGCGCTGCATGCCGTAGTTCAGGCGGATGGCTGCCGGCGCGGTCGTGCCCCAGGCGCGCGCCAGGCCGCGGATCTGGTCTGCGTCGATGCCGCAGACGGGCGCTGCCCGCTCGGGCGTCCAGCGCATGACGCGCTCGCGCATGGCGTCCCACCCGAGCGTATGGGCGGCGATGTAGTCGTGGTCGAGCCAGTCGTTCACCACCAGCTCCTGCATCATGGCCAGCGCGAGCGCGGCGTCCGTGCCGGGGCGCAGCTGGACGTGCTCGTGGCACTTTGCCGCGGTCTCGGTGCGGCGCGGGTCGATGCACACCAGCCGCGCGCCCTCGCGCTTGGCCTGCTGCGCCAGGCGCCAGAAGTGCAGGTTGCTGGTGATCGAGTTGCTTCCCCAGATCAGGATCAGCTTCGACTGGGCGAAGTTCTCGACCTTCATTCCCAGCTTGCCGCCCACCGACTGCACCAGGCCCTCCGCGCCGGCCGCGGAACAGATGGTGCGGTCCAGCAGGGAGGCTCCGATGCGATGGAAGAAGCGCGCCGCGATGCTCTCGCCCTGCACCAGGCCCATGGTGCCGGCGTAGCTGTACGGCAGGATGGCTTCCGGGTTCCGCGCCGCGATGGCGGACAGCCGCGCGGCGATGGCATCCAGCGCCTCGTCCCAGGTGACCGGCTCGAAGCGACCCGAACCTTTGGGACCGGCGCGCCGCAGGGGCTGCAGGAGCCGGTCGGGATGGTAGGTGCGCTCGGGGTAGCGCGACACCTTGGCGCACAGCACGCCGTCGGTCATGGGGTGCGCGGGGTTGCCCTGCACCTTCACCGCCACCCCACCGACGACAGTGGTGAGCAGCGAGCAGGTGTCGGGGCAGTCGTGCGGACAGGCACCGCGCACGACGGTCGGCGTGGCGGTCGGGGCGAGGCTCATGGCAGGGGTATGGCGGCGGCGCGGGAGGGTGACCCTTCAATGGTAGCCGTCCGCGGCAATCCCTGGCACCATGGCGGATTCACCGGTGCGCGTCCTGCCGAGCCGGGATAGACTGCCCAGCCATGAACGTCCTCGATTCGATCGTCACCCAGGCCGCTGGCATTGCCGCCATCCGGCGCGACCTGCACGCCCACCCCGAACTGTGCTTCCAGGAGCAGCGCACCGCCGACGTGGTGGCCGCCAAGCTGACCGAGTGGGGCATCCCCATCCACCGGGGGATGGGCCGCACCGGCGTGGTCGGCATCATCAAGGCCGGCACCAGCGAGCGCGCCATCGGGCTGCGCGCCGACATGGACGCCCTGCCCATGCAGGAGTTCAACACCTTCGCACACGCCAGCCGGCACGCCGGGCGCATGCATGCCTGCGGCCACGACGGCCACACCGCCATGCTGCTGGCAGCGGCCCAGCACCTGGCGCGCCACCGCAACTTCGACGGCACGGTTTACCTGATCTTCCAGCCCGCCGAGGAAGGCGGTGGCGGCGCCCGCGAGATGATGGCCGACGGGCTGTTCGAGAAGTTCCCGATGGAGGCTGTGTTCGGCATGCACAACTGGCCGGGCAACCAGGTGGGCACCTTCGCGGTCAGCCCCGGGCCTGTGATGGCCTCGTCCAACGAGTTCCGCATCACCATCCGCGGCAAAGGCAGCCACGCCGCGCTGCCGCACAACGGGGTCGACCCGGTGCCCATTGCCTGCGAGATGGTGCAGGCCTTCCAGACCATCATCAGCCGCAACAAGAAGCCGGTCGACGCGGGCGTGATC
>DAIMZU010000465.1:0-3330 GCA_036733845.1 Ramlibacter sp. | reverse complement strand
GTGATAGGCCTCGGGCGTGATCCATTCCTCGTTCGACGACAGTTTCATGCCTTCATCCGCCGAATCGACGCGGGTGATGCGCGAGAGCTGGTCGATCAGCCATGCCGGCGCCGGCTCGGAAAAACGGACCACCGACAGCAGGCTGCGGTCCTTCACCTCCGGCGCCTTGATGCGGTCCGGCACGATGAAGTGTCCGTATCGTTCCTGTGCGCCGATGCGATACGCGGCGGCGGCATCGCGTGCCTTTTCCAGCAGCACCACCGAGGTGTATCCGCGCAGGATGCCTTCCACCGCGCCTTGCCAGCGGGCGTCGGTGACTTCGACGATATCCGGCAGCATGGCATGGTCGATCTTCGCGTCACGCAACGCACGCCGCATGGAACGCACGTTGTCCGGCTCGGGCAGGGTGGACTTGCTTTCCAGTGCGGCGATGGCCGCGCGGTCGGCGGCGATGCGCCCGGCAAGCTCGTCGCGCTCCTGGCGCAGGCGCATGTATTCGCCTTCCTTCTGCTCGAGCTGCGTCGCGACATCGGCGATGTCGGCGCCTTCGTCGGCGGCCAGTTTTTGCAGGCGCGTCTTCTGTTCCAGCAGGCTTTCCAGCGGCTTCAGCTTGCTGTTGATGTCATTGAGCTGCTTTTCGAGCGCGGTCTTTTCCTGTTCCAGCGTGGTCTCGTGGCTGTGCGCTACGGATAGCGCGTTGGCCCGTTCGGCGACCTCGCCGCGCCTGCCGGAGAGTTGCGCATCCTGCAGCGCCATCGATTTCCGCGCTTCGCGCAACGCCTCGCTCGTGGCGGATACTTTCTCGCGGATCTCGTGGTACTGCAGGACGGGCAGGATCTCCTCCTGCAGATCGCTGCGCTCTTTGGTCAGGCCTTCCCATTGATGATAGTTCGCGACCCGGAGCCGCAATCGTTCGAGATTGGTCTGCGACGATTCCAGCTCCGCCTCGAAACGCTGCAGCTCCATTTCGGTGTCGTGCTGGTGGCGTTTCGCTTCATCGTAGGCATCCAGTACTTCCTTGTCGCCGAACACCTGGAACACCAGGTCCAGCAACTGGCGCGGCCCGTATTCGCACAGCTTGTCGGTTTCACCCTGCTCCAGTGCCAGCACCTTCGCCATCGCGGGCGACAGGCCGGCGTGCGCGAGGCGCTTGCGGTAGGTTTCCAGCCCGAGCCAATCGGTGGCATCGTGCACTTCCTCCACTTCGACGCAGCCGGCGCGCATCAGGTACTGGCGCTTCCAGTCGCCGCCGTTTTTCTGGATCTGGCAGAACAGCGTGACTTCATCTTCGCTGAAAAATCCGGATGCGCGGAAAGGACGGTTCGACAGCTGCCGACCGGTGGCGCGGTTGTCGACTACCGCCCGCAGCCAGGACGTCTGCTGGCCGGAATGGCGGGCATAGTGCTTGTACGAACGGCCCATCGAGCAGTCCAGCCCGAACAGCGTGCGCAGTGCATCGAGCAGGGTGGTCTTGCCGGAACCGTTCTGGCCGGCGATGGTGATGATCTTCGCGTTCAGCGGAATGTTCTTAACGCGTTGCCAGTAGTCCCAGTGGACCATTTCCAGCGATTTGATGTGAAACATGCGGGTCCTATTGATGAATTGCGGGTGGTCGATGCTTTGGGCTCACTTCCCCTACGCGGGCCGCCCCATCCCAACCGAGAGAATTGCGCTTGCAAGCGCAATCCGTTCTGCAGGCAGACGGCATGCCGTCTGAATTCCCTGCTTCTCCCCCCTGGAAGGGGGAAGGAGCCCTACGGTGGAACTGATACGGTAGTCGCACCATTTCCCTTTCCCGCAGAAAGACCGTTTCATGAACTTCTCAAGCTTTGCGGTGCAGTTGCTCAACGGCCTGGCGGGTGCATCCTCGCTATTCCTCGTCGCCGCCGGACTGTCGCTGATATTCGGCGTGACGCGCATCGTCAATTTCGCCCACGGTTCCTTCTTCATGGTCGGCATCTATGTCGCCTATACGCTGGTGGGGAAGTTCGGTGGCGGCATGGGCTTCTGGCCGGCGCTGATATTGGCGGCACTGGTCGTCGGCGTGCTCGGCGCGCTGGTGGAAATCATCCTGCTGCGCCGGATCTACCGTGCGCCCGAACTGTTCCAGTTGCTGGCCACCTTTGCGCTGGTACTGGTCATCAAGGATGCCGTCCTGTGGTTCTGGGGGCCGGACGAGTTGCTCGGACCGCGCGCTCCCGGCCTGTCCGGATCGGTCACCATCCTCGACCGCCAGTTCCCAACCTATGATTTATTCCTGATCGTTGTCGGGCCGGTCGTGCTCGGCCTCCTGTGGTTGCTGCTTACCCGCACCCGCTGGGGCACGCTGGTGCGCGCCGCCACACAGGACCGCGAGATGGTCAGCGCGCTCGGCGTGAACCAGGCCTGGTTGTTCACCAGCGTATTCGCGCTTGGCGCGTTGCTCGCCGGCCTCGGTGGTGCGCTGCAATTGCCGCGCGAGCCGGCCAACCTGGAGATGGACCTGGTGACGATCGGCGCTGCCTTCGTGGTGGTGGTGGTCGGCGGCATGGGATCGATCCCCGGCGCCTATATTGCCGCGCTGCTGATCGCCGAAGTGAAGGCGATTTGTATCTGGCTCGGATTGACCGAGGTGTTCGGCATCAGCGTGTCGTTTTCCAAGCTGACCCTGGTGGTGGAATTCCTCGTGATGGCCGCCGTCCTCATCGCCCGGCCATCGGGATTGCTCGGCCGGCCGCAGGCGCCGAGCCGCAGTTATGGCGAGATGGAAGAGCCGCTGCGTCCGGCAACGAAGCTCTACACCATCGTCGGCACGGTGCTGCTGGTCGCGCTGATCGCCTTGCCGCTGCTGTTGTCCGGCCTGCCGTACATGACGGTGCTGGCAATCGACCTGATGGTGGCGGCGCTGTTCGCCGCCAGCCTGCATTTCATCATGGGCCCGGCAGGCATGCATTCCTTCGGCCATGCGGCCTATTTCGGCCTCGGCGCCTACGGTGCGGCGATCCTCGTACGCAGCCTGCAGCTGCCGATGGAAGTGGCGCTGGTGGCCGGGCCACTGGTTGCCGCCGCAGGCGCGCTGCTGTTCGGCTGGTTCTGCGTGCGTTTGTCCGGCGTCTACCTGGCAATGCTCACGCTGGCCTTTGCGCAGATCACCTGGGCGATCAGCTACCAATGGGATGCCGTTACCGGCGGCAGCAACGGCCTCACCGGCGTGTGGCCGGCATCCTGGCTGTCCGACCGCACCGCCTACTATTACCTCACCCTCGCCATCGTCGTTGCCGGCGTGCTGCTGCTGCGCCGCGTGCTGTTCTCGCCGTTCGGCTACGCGATGCGGGCAAGCCGCGATTCGGT